>CANHAW010000095.1 GCA_947458675.1 Beijerinckiaceae bacterium | reverse complement strand
TCGAAGCCCGCTTCCTTCAGCGTCGGAATCTCCTTGAAGTCGGGCAGGCGCGTATCGGCGACCTGCGCAACCGCGCGGATTTTTCCGGAGCGCATGAGTTCGCCTGCTTCCGCCGGCTCAATCACCATGGCATCGACATGGCCGCCGAGCAGCGCCGAAATGCGTTCGCCGCCGGAGGGGAAGGAGATGAAAGCCCAGCGCGCGCCAGTCTTGGCTTGCAGGACAGTGCGCACCAGCGCATCGCGCGCCAGCGGCGAGCCGCCCGATTGCTTGAGTTTGCCCGGCGCAGCCTTGGCCGCCTCGATGAATTCATTCAGCGTCTTGAACGGCGATTCCGCACGCACGACGAACAAGGCAGGCTCAACCACCATGAGGCCGACCGGCGTCAGATCGCGCATGCCCACATTGGCTTCCTGTTGCACGAGCGGATTGGTGATCCAGACGCTGGTGAACAGGCCGATCACATGAGGATCGCCCTTCTTGTCTTTCAGATAAGCGGCTGCCGTGGCGCCACCGCCGCCCACTTTATTGGAAATCTGGATGCGCACCGGCAGGAGCTTCGCATCTTCAATCGCAGCAATGAGCGCGCGGCCCATCACATCGCTGCCCGCACCGGGGCCTGTGTGAACGACGAGTTCGATCGGACGCGTCGGCTTCCAATCTGCCTGAGCGGCAGGCGCAAAGGCCATGAGCGCAGAAAGAGCAAGGCCTGCTTTTAACAAAGTTCGTTTGTTCATTTCATTTCCTCTCACGAGTGGAACTTCGATATTCTTGTTTCTTCTTATGTGGTCAACCTGCTGCCTGCTTCAAGGCCCGGAACCGGGGAAGCAGCGGCAGGAAAAGAATGACGATGGCGCAGATCAGCATGGTTGCTGAAATCGGCCGCGACACCAGGATCGACAGATCACCCTGCGACATCATCAGCGATTGGCGCAAGGCTCTCTCCATCGCATCGCCGAGCACGAAACCGAGAACGAGCGGCGCTACCGGGAATTTCAGCCGCGACATGGCAAAGCCCAGCACGCCAAATCCTGCCAGCAACATCACGTCGAACAGACGTCCCGACACAGAATAGGCGCCAACCACCGTGACGCCAAGAATGAGCGGATGCAGAATATAGACGGGAATGCGCAGGATCTGCGCAAACAAAGGCACCATCGGCAGGTTGAGCACGAGCAGCATCACATTGCCGATATAGAGACTCGCCACGAGACCCCAGAAGACGTCTGGCGATTCCGTCATCATCAACGGGCCGGGTTTGACGCCCCAGAGCACCAGCGCCGACAGAAGAATGGCCGTTGTGCCGCCACCGGGAATGCCCAGTGTGAGCAGCGGCACAAGCGCGCCGCCCGTATCGGCATTATTGGCGCCCTCAGGCGCTGCCACGCCTTCGGGCACGCCCGTGCCGAATTTTTCCGGATGTTTCGAAAAGGCTCTTTCGATGCCGTAGGAAATGAAAGAGGCAATGCTCGATCCCGCGCCCGGCAGAATGCCGATGATGAATCCGACAATGGAACCATTGGCAAAAGCAAATCGACAGGCTTTCAGCTCTTCGCGATTGGGCAGCAGATTGCGCAAGCCCTTGGGCACAGGCAGAACCTGCGTCTCTTCCTTTTCCTTGATGCTGTTCATCACTTCAGTGATGGCAAAGACGCCGATGGCGACGACCATGAAATCGAGCCCGGAGAGCAGCGACGATTGACCGAAGGTGAAGCGCGATTGCGAGGTGAAAAGATCCGTGCCGATGGAGGTGAGCCAGAGGCCGACGAAAAGCGCGATCAGCCCTTTCACCAGTGAATCGCCACCCAGCAGAACAACCAGCGCTAGGCCGAGCGCCATAAGCGCAAAATATTCCGGCGAGGAGAAAGTCAGCGCGAAAGCAGCAATGGGGGGTGCGACAAGGCTGAGCAGAACAATGCCGACCGAACCGGCGATGAAGGATGCAATGGCCGCAATGCCGAGCGCCGCGCCCGCGCGCCCGCGACGCGCCATCTGATAGCCATCGAGACAGGTAACGACGGAAGAGGATTCGCCGGGCATGTTGAGCAGGATCGATGTCGTCGACCCGCCGTATTTCGCCCCATAATAAATGCCGGCCAGCATGATAATGCCGCTCGCCGGCGACATATTATAGGTCATCGGCAGAAGCATGGCGATGGTTGCGGCCGGCCCGAGGCCCGGCAGAATGCCGACAATCGTGCCGAGAAAACAGCCGACCAGCGACCACATGAGATTGTGGGGAAGAAGCGCAATCGAAAAGCCGTGCGCGAGCCCGTTGAGAATATCCATCGCTTAAAATCCCATCATGCCGATTGGCAGCGGCACATCGAGGATGAGGCCGAAAACAAGGTAAAAACCCACAGCCGACAGAAGGCCCGTGGTGAAGGCAGATTTGAGCGGTCGCCCGAAGACAAGCAGCACAAGGGTGAAAGTCATCAGGCCGAAGCTGACGTAAAAGCCGATGATGCTCATCAAAGCCGCTGCCACAACGAAGGCGACCCATGTGCCGCCCGCGCGCGCAAAGCCCGCCCAATCTATCGGCTCTTCATCGGCCGTGCGTTGCGCCTTGAAGCGCGAGAGAATGAGAATGGCCGAGAGCAGAATGAGGCCGATCCCATAACCCATGGGAAAGAAGCCCGGTCCGGGCCCGTCCTCATTCATGATCGTCCATTTTGAGGCGGTCATTGTGATGTAGACGCCCAGCGCACCGGCTGCCGCCCCCGCAATCACATCGCCGTCTTTCAAAATATTCTTCTGCATGTCCTGTCCTCAGGCGAGCAGCGCGACAAGGTCGCGCGCATCTTTGATGTTTTCGGCGTGCCAGCAATTTTGCACAAAATCGCGCGCGCGCGCCGCGCCGATGATGGGCGTGGCATTGGCCATGAATTTACTCTCGATGGCCATATCCGGCATGGGATTGTCGATCGTGCCGGTGGCATGGGGAATATGCACATCGAAACGGCGTCCATCGGTCGCGACAATGGTTGCGCGCGCTTCATCCTTGCGCAGGCTTGCATCGGCGATCACATCCACTTTGCGGCGCAGGCCGACCACATGGGGGGCGAGCGCTTTTTCATTCGTATATTGCGCAATGCCCGCATCGCCATCGATGAAGGCTACGGCAGCCGAATGATAGATGGAAAATTTCGATTGCAGGCCCGTCTGCGGTTCGGTGACGCCGGTAATGCGCACCGCCAGTTCATTCACGCGCAGATCGATTTTTGCCACATGTTCTGCCGCAATGCCGCTCGTCTTGCCAAGCGCAATCATGGCATCGATGGCGGGGTGAAGCACGACGCCGCAGGCATAGGGCTTGTAGCCATTGCCGATGATTTCGAAACGCGTGCCCAGTTCTGCAGTGATTTTTTCAGGCGCAGAACTGGTGCTGAAGATGCGGCAGAAGCCGCGCTTGCCTTCCAGAATCTCGTCGGAGGAATCGAAACCCTGCTGCGCCAGCAATGCGGCCAGCAGCCCATTGGCCGCGGCTTTTCCGGCGTGGAAAGATTTGCACATTGTGCCGCGGTTTTGCTGCATGCCGGCGGCTTGGGTTGTCGCAATGGCAATGGCATGGACCATTTGCTTTGCATCGAGGCCAAGCAGGCGCGCGCAGGCCGCACCGGCTGCAATCGACCCAAGCGTGCCGGTGAGATGCCAGCCGCCATCGTGATGGCCGGGCGCCGATTGACCGGCGCGCACGCCGGCCTCAAAACCTACAGTATAAGCTGTGACGATATCGCGGCCGGAAAAATGGCCGCTCTCGGCCAGCGCAAAAAGGGCTGAGAGAATGGGCGAGGAGGCATGCAGCACGACGCCGCCCATATGTGTGTCGTCGAAATCGAGCAAATGGCCCATCTGGCCATTGACGGTGGCTGCTTCCAGCATGCCGATTTTCAAACCATGGCCGAGCACGCGGGCGCGCGGCGCATCATTGAGGGCGCGCATGACGCCGAGAATTTTCGCAATGGTGGGATGACGCGATCCCGCCAAAGCGCAGCCGGCCCAATCGATCATGCCGCGCCGTGCTTGATGCACGGCTGCATCGGGCAGGCGCTCGAACGACAGATCGGCGAGAAAAGCGGCAAGCGTGCGGGTCAGGCCGAGCTCAAGCGGCGCAGCGCCATAGTCAGACTTTGTCGCAACCTGTGAAGTCATCTTGCCCGCTTCCATCTTTCTCATCGGTTCTGCCATTCAAGGCATGAACATGCCGCCGCTCACATGGATCGTCTGTCCGGTCATATAGCTTGCCTGCGGACGGCAGAGATTATGCACAATATCGGCGACATCTTCGGGCAGGCCTTCGCGCCCGACGGGCGGCATGCCGGCAATGCCCTTGCCCGATGTATGCGAGCGTTCGCCGCCGATACGGCCGGGCACAATGCAATTGACGGTAATTCCATCGCCAGCAAATTCGCTCGCCAAAGCGCGTGTGAGGCCGACAAGACCGGTCTTGGCAGTTACGACATGGGCGCGCCCTGCAGTGCCCAGATGGGCGCTGATGCCGCCAATATTGATGATCCGTCCATATTGCTGCTTCTGCATGGTCGGCAGAACAGCGCGTGAGCAGAGGAAGGCGCCATCGAGAATGGTGCGCGTGACATTCTGCCATTGCGCCAGGCTCATGTCGGTGAAATGCGCCTCGCCGCGAATGGCGGCATTGTTGATGAGAATGTCGATGCGCCCGGTCTCGCCGATCACGCGTGAGACCATGGCGGCGACAGCGGCCTCATCGGCCACATCGGCAAGATGCACGAGGGCCTTGCCGCCGGCGGCGCGGATTTCTGCCGCAGTGGCTTCCGCCTCGTCTTTCGAGGCAAGCGCATGAACCACGATGGTGGCGCCGTCTTTGGCCAGTGCCATGGCCATGGCCTTGCCGATGCGGCGCACACTGCCGGTGACAATGGCGACCTGTCCTGCGAGCGATTTTTCGCTCATTGATTGCCTTCCCTCTCCGCTGGCAGCGCTCTTGAGGCCACGGGATCCTCCGGGTAGCATGGCGCTTGATGCAGGGGTCAAGCTTATACGCCCTGAGAAGAAAAGTTTCCAGAGAACAAGCGGCTTTCTGTGCAGTTTTAGGCAGAAGCGTCAGGGATAAAAAGAAATGGCCGGCACGTCTGAAACACCCATCTCGTCGCTCGCCAGCGACCTTTCCACCTATATTTCCGATGCGGCCTCGAGGCCCTTGCCGGAAGCGGTCCTGCTCAAGACGAAATTTCACATTCTCGACAGTCTGGCCGCGATTTTATCAGGCTCGCGGCTGCGCGCCGGCCTGCTGGGCGCAGCCTATGTTGAGCCTCTCGATGGCGCCGGGCCTGCCAGCGTGATCGGCACCAATCTGCGTGTGCCGCCTGAGAGCGCAGCGCTTGCCAATGGCATGGCCGGGCATGGCGACGAGACCGACGATTCGCATCTGGAAGGCCGGTTTCATCCCGGTTGCGCCATTGTTCCAGCCGCTCTTGCCATTGCCGAGCGCGAGAATATCGGCGGCGACGATTATATCCGCGCCGTGGCGCTGGGCTATGACATTGGCGCGCGCCTCACCTTGTCGCTGGGTTTTGCGCGCCCCGATACATCGAAACATTCCACCCATTCGCTGGCGCCGGCTTTCGGCTCTGCTGCGGCTGGTGCTGCGCTCTTCCGTTTCACACCGCAGCAGGTGCGCCATGTTCTCTCTTATGCGGCGCAGCAGGCCTCCGGCATTCCCTTCTGGCAGCGCGATACGCAACATGTCGAAAAGGCTTTCGACTTCGGCGGCATGGGCGCACGCAATGGCGTTGCCTCCGCCTCCATGGTGAAAGCAGGCTTTTCGGCGGTGGAAGATCCGCTTTCGGGCAAGCACAATCTCTTCACGGCGTTTGGCGAAAATCCGCGCCCGGAATTTTTGGGCGAAGAGCTCGGTGTGCGTTTTGAAATCATGCGCGCGTCGATCAAGAAATGGTGCGTCGGCTCGCCGATCCAGGCCATTCTCGATGCGACGACCGCGCTGATTGCCGATCATGGCATCACTGCCGCCGATGTGCGCAAAATCACAATTACCATGCCAGATGACAGGTTCCACATCGTCGATAATCGCACCATGCCCGATATTTGCGCGCAGCATTTATGCGCGCTTGCGATTGTCGATGGCGGCATCACTTTCGAGACGACGCATGATCATGCGCGCATGCACGATTCTGCCGTTCTGGCTGTGCGCGCCAAGATAAGCCTCCTGCCCAATGCGGAATTGACAATTGCCCGCCCGGCGCGCCAAGCCATTGTCGAGATCGAGACGGGCAGGGGAGCCTTCCGCCATCATGCGCGCGCCGTGCGCGGCACGCCGGATAATCCGATGAGTGCGGAGGAAATCGAGGCCAAGGCGCTCGATCTTGTCGCCCCGATCATCGGCAAGGCGCGTGGTGTGCAATTGGTCGAGGCGATCCGGCATCTCGAAACCTTGCCCTCGATGCGCGATCTGCGGCCCCTGCTCGTCGCATGAGTATCGTCGAGCTCTCAATCGTTTCGCTGGCGGCCGTCATCACATCGATCATTGGCGGTGTCGCCGGCTATGGCACAGGGCTTTTGATGCCGCTTGTCCTCGTGCCGATCCTTGGCGCGCAGGCTGTCGTGCCGGTGCTGGGCGTCTCCGCCATGTTCAACAATCTGTCGCGCATTGCCGCTTTTCGCGATGCCATTGCCTGGCCCCATGTCTGGCGCATTTCGCTGGTCGGCCTGCCGTTCTGCTATCTCGGCGCGATGGGCTATTCGTTTCTGAGCGGGCCGGGCGCATCGATCTTGATCGGCGCTGCGCTCATTCTCCTTGTGCCGGCGCGGCGCATTCTCAAATCTTTCCAGAAAGAATTGTCGCCGGCCGCCGTGCTGGCGGCGGGCGCTTTGTTCGGGCTTGTCACAGGTGCGGTTCCTGGCGGCGGCATTATTCTGATTTCGCTGCTGATGGCGCTTGGCGTCAAAGGATCCTCGATTATCGCTACCGATGCGGTGATTTCGCTCATTGTCGGTGTGGTGAAGATCGGCACGTTCCAGGCCTATGGCCAATTGCCCTTGTCGCTCTGGACGATTGCAATTCTGATCGGGATTGTCGGCATTCCGGGCGCTTTTGCGGCCAAATGGATTGCCAATCGTCTCAGCCTCAAAGTCCATCACGGCATTATGGATGCGACCGTCATTGTCGGCGGATCGGTTCTGATGCTGCGCGGTATGGGAATTTTGTGATGAAAATGATTCTGCGCACAACGCATACATCGCCCTTCAGCCGCAAGGTGAAGATTGCGGCCATTGTTCTGGGTCTGGCTGATCGTCGGGAAAAAGAAATGGCCGATCCCTGGAGCGCGCAGGATCATTTGCGCGGCCAGAATCCGCTGGGAAAAATT
>CANHAW010000094.1 GCA_947458675.1 Beijerinckiaceae bacterium | reverse complement strand
GCGCGCGACCATTGTCGGCGCCACATCGGGCGACACGGGTGCTGCCGCGATCGAGGCCTTTCGCGGGCTCGAACAGGTCGATGTCTTCATCATGTATCCGCATGGCCGCGTGTCGGATGTGCAGCGCCGCCAGATGACGACGGTGGAGGGCGACAATATTCACACGATTGCGCTCGAAGGCACATTCGATGATTGCCAGGCCATTCTGAAAGGCCTGTTCAACAATCACGCCTTCCGCGACGGCATTGGCCTGTCGGGCGTGAATTCGATCAATTGGGCGCGCGTCGTGGCGCAGATCGTCTATTATTTCACCTCCGCCGTCGTGCTGGGCGCGCCGCATCGCAAAGTCTCCTTTGCCGTGCCCACAGGCAATTTCGGCGATATTCTCGCCGGCTATGCCGCCAAGCGCATGGGCCTGCCCATCGAGCGTCTGATCATCGCCACCAATGAAAACGACATTCTGGCGCGCACGCTCAATGATGGCATTTACGAAGTGCGCGGCGTTCATGCGACGCAATCGCCCTCGATGGACATTCAGGTCTCGTCCAATTTCGAACGTCTGATTTTTGATGCCTGCGGGCGCGATGCCGCGCTTGTGCGCAATCTCATGGCGAGCCTCAATCAATCGGGCCGCTTCGAATTGCCTGTCTCCGTGCTGACCAAGATCACGCAGGAATTCGATGCCTATCGCACCGGCGAGACCGGCACGGAAAAAGAAATGGCGCGCGTCTGGCGTGAATGCGGCGTCTTGATCGATCCGCATACGGCTGTCGGTGTGCATGCAGCGCGCAAGGCTGCGCATCATGATCGCGCCACGCCGATGGTGGTTTTGTCGACCGCTCATCCAGCGAAATTCGGCGCTGCGGTTGAAAAGGCGACGGGACAAAAGCCTGTCCTGCCGAGCCATCTTGCAGGGCTGATGGACAAACAAGAGCGTTTCACCGTTCTTGCCAATGATCAGACGAAGATCGAGGCCTTCATTCGCGAACGCGCACGGGCCGCCCATTGATCGCAAGAGCGCGCGCATGAGTGTCGAGATCACGACGCTTCCCTCCGGATTGCGGATCGTCACCGATTCCATGCCGCAGCTTGAGACGGCCTCGCTCGGCGTCTGGATCGGTGCCGGCTCGCGCCATGAAAGCGAGGCCGAACACGGCCTTTCGCATCTTCTCGAACATATGGCCTTCAAGGGCACCAAGCGGCGTTCTGCGCGCGCCATTGCCGAAGAAATCGAAGCGGCCGGCGGCGAACTCAATGCTGCCACTTCTTCCGAAACGACTGCTTATTATGCGCGCGTTCTGGCCTCCGACACGGGACTTGCGCTCGATATTTTTGGCGACATTCTCACGCAGAGTCTTTTCGATGCGCAGGAATTGGAGCGCGAGAAAAGCGTCATCATCTCCGAAATTGGTGCGGCCGAAGATGTGCCCGATGATCTGATCTTCGATCTCTTCACCGATGCCGCCTTTCCCAACCAGCCGCTCGGCCGCACGATCCTTGGCACGCCTGAGCGCGTCGGCGCTTTCGATCGCCATGCAATCGAGGCCTATCTCGCTCGCCATTATGCTGCGCCCTCGGCCATTATTGCTGCAGCCGGCGCAGTCGATCACGCACAGATCGTTGCCCAAGTGCAAAGCCGTTTCACGGCGCTGAGCCCGCAATCGGCAGCACCGCCCGCGCCTGCCATCTATCGGGGTGGCGAGAAAATGCTTCGCCGCAAACTCGAGCAGACGCATATGATCGTCGGCTTCGAGGGTTCATCCTTTCATCATGAGGATGAATTCGCCCTTCATGTTTTCACCCATGCCATTGGCGGGGGCATGTCATCGCGCCTCTTCCAGGAAGTGCGCGAAGAGCGCGGCCTTGCCTATTCGATCTATTCTTTCTTCTGGCCTTATGCAGATACGGGCCTGTTCGGCTTTTATGCAGCGGCTGCACCCAAGGATGTGGCTGCGCTCATGCCGGTCGCACTCGATTGTCTGGCGAAAGCCGCACATGATCTCGATGCCGACGAGATGAATCGCGCCAAGGCGCAGATCAAGGTCTCGCTTCTGGCCGCGCTCGAATCCTCCTCCGCGCGCGCCGAACAGATTGCGCGGCAAATTCTCTTCTACGGACGCGTCTTGCCGCGCGAGGAAATCATCGGCAGAATTGATGCGTTGTCACTTGAGGACGTGCGCCGCGCAGGCCAGCGGGCATTGGCCACAACGCCAACCGTCGTCGCGCTCGGCGATGTCGCCAAAGTCATGAAACAGGCGCAGGTCGCAAGACATCTCGCCTGAAACGCGGTTGGTGCAGATGGCGCTTTTTCGATTGGGCATCCAGACACAAGCGCCCCACGCCATTCGCGGCGAGGGCGTCTATCTGCGCCCATTCGAATCGCGCGATTATCCGCAATGGGCCGAATTGCGCGAGAAAAGCCGCGACTTTCTGGTGCCCTGGGAGCCGACCTGGCCAGCCGACGATCTGAGCAAATCGGCCTTCCGGCGTCGCCTGCGCCGCCATAATGAGGAAATCGAGCGCGACGAGGCCTATCCTTTCCTGCTCTTCCGCGAGCCCGATGGCCTGCTGCTGGGAGGGCTCACGCTGGGCCAGGTCCGCCGCGGCGTCTCACAATCGGCCACGCTCGGCTATTGGATGGGACAGCCCCATGCCGGCAAGGGCCATATGACGCGCGCCGTCCGGGCAGCCCTTGCCTATGCTTTCGATCATTTGCGCCTGCACCGGGTCGAGGCCGCCTGCCTGCCCCGCAATGAGCGCTCGGTCCGCCTGCTCGAGCGGGCCGGTTTCCAGCAGGAAGGGCTCGCCCGAGCCTATTTGCGGATCAACGGCGTCTGGCAGGACCATATTCTCTTCGCCCGGCTGGAAAGCGACCCCCCGCCCGGCCCCGGCGGGAATTGAGCGACTTTTCTCGGCAAACTGTGCATGCCTGTGCCCCAAAGCCTTGCTCCCTGCCCGCCCGGGCTTTACCAATCAAACTTCCGACAAGGTCGCAGTCCACGGGTTGCATCCGACTGATCTATTCTGGCTCATCCGGCATGTCCTGGGCGGCGCGCCGCTCGCGTTTGAAGTGGGTATCGTGCGTCGGCTTCTCAGCTTCCTTCTCCTCCTTGCCTTGTTTGCCGCCGAGCTTGCCGGCAGCTTGCGGCCGGCCATGGCGGTCGAGACCGTGCGCGTGCCCCTGTCAGCCCGCGCCATCGACCTGACGCCGGCCATTGAGCGTTTTTCGGCGCAGGGCGACCGCATTCAAGTCTCGATTGCACCGGGCTCGGACGGCATTATCCGCCGCATCGAAGTCAGTGCACGCGAGGCGGGAACCCAGCCGTCCTGGATCGTCTTTGCGCTCACCAACGATACGGATGAGCAGATCGAGCGCCTGATTGTGGCGCCCCATTTCCGTCTCGTGGGTTCGGGCGTCATCTGGCCCGATCTTGGCGCCTCGCGCGTTTCGGCCATTACAGCCAGCCAGGGCTTTCCGCCCGAGCGTGAGGATTCTCCCGATGCCGACGTTTTCCGCCTGACGCTGGATCCGGGAACAACCGTCACCTATGTCGCCGAATTGCGCACGCCGAACCTGCCGCAGATCTATCTGTGGGAACCCGACGCCTATAAGGACAAGGTCACATCGCTGACCCTCTACAAGGGCCTGATCATCGGCATTTCGGGCCTGCTGGCGCTGTTCCTCACCATTGTCTTCGTGGTGAAGGGTGCGGTGATCTTCCCGGCAGCCGCCGCGCTCGCCTGGGCCGTGCTCGCCTATGTCTGTATCGATTTCGGTTTCTGGGGAAAATTATTCGATCTGCAGGGCGATGCCGACCGCATCTGGCGCGCGGGTGCAGAAACCATTCTCTCCGCCACTCTGCTGGTCTTCCTGTTCGCCTATCTCAACCTCAGCCGCTGGCATGTGCGTGCATCCCATGTGGCCACTGTCTGGCTGGTCTTTCTGGCCGCACTTGTTGCGCTCGCGGTTTACGATGCGCCGGTGGCGGCCGGCGTGGCCCGTATTTCTCTGGCGACCATTGCCGGTGTCGGTTTCATTCTGATCCTGTATCTGGCCTCGCATGGCTATGACCGCGCGGTCATGCTGATCCCGACATGGCTGCTGCTGCTGATCTGGGTGTCGGCAGCGGGCTTCACCGTCACCGGTTCGCTCACCAACGATCTTGTCTCGCCCGCTCTCATCGGCGGTCTCGTGCTGATCGTCATGCTGATCGGTTTCACCGTCATGCAAAATGCTTTTGCCGGCGGCATTGCGCATGGACTTGTCTCGGATGCCGAGCGCCGCGCTCTGGCGGTGACGGGTGCGGGCGACATTATTTTCGATTGGGATGTCTCGTCCGACAATATTTACGTCAGCCCCGAAGGCGAACAATTGCTGGGGCTGAAGCGCGGCGCGCTGGAGGGACCGGCCTCGGGCTGGCTCGACATTCTCCACCCCTTCGATCGCGACCGTTATTCAGCCTGTCTCGACACAGTGCTTGAACAGCGCCGCGGCCGGGTTGCACTCGATTTCCGTCTGCGCGCGGGCGATGGCCATTATGTCTGGTTCATCCTGAAGGCGCGCCCTGTTGTGGGTGCGGATGGCGAAGTTGTGCGCGTTGTCGGCACGCTCTCAGACATTACCGAGATCAAGACAACCGAAGAGCGCCTGCTGCAGGATGCCGTGCATGACAATCTCACGGGCCTGCCGAACCGCGAGATTTTCTTCGACCGGCTTGAAAACGCGCTCAACAATGCGCGGATCGACCAATATCGTTATCCCACCGTGCTCTGCATCGATCTCGATCGCTTCCGGCAGGTGAATGAGGCTGTCGGCCTGTCGGCCGGCGATTCCATTCTGCTCACGATCTCGCGGCGCCTCAACCGCCTGCTGCGCGAACAAGATACGCTCTCGCGCACGGCCGGCGACCAATTCGCGATCATCCTGCTCTCGGAAATGAATCACGAGAAGATCGTGAGCCTTGCCGATTCCATCCGCCGCGCGATCTCGACGCCGATTTCCTTTGGCGAACGCGAAGTCGCGCTGACCGGCTCAGTCGGCATTGCGCTTTACGATGTGCAGGTTCATCCCAAGCGCGAAGACATGCTGAAAGATGCGGAAGTCGCCATGTCGCATGCCAAAAGGCTGGGCGCCAATCGCACGGAAGTTTTCCGCCCGAGCATGCGTGCCCTGCGCTCCGACCGCTCCTTGCTGGAGGCCGATCTGCGGCGCGCGCTCGATCGCGGCGAGATGAAGATTTTCTTCCAGCCGGTCGTGCGTCTGGAAGATCGCACCATTGCCGGTTTCGAAGCCGTGCTGCGCTGGGACCATCCGCGGCTCGGCCGGCTCAGTCCGAGCGATTTCATTCCCGTGGCAGAAGAAACCGGCGTCATTGCCGATCTCGGCATGTTTGCGCTGGAGCGCACGGCGCGCGAACTCGCCGCCTGGCAAAATGCGCTCGATGTGACGCCGCCCATTTTTGCAACGGTCAATCTCTCCTCGCGCCATTTGCTGCGCCATGATCTGATTCACGATGTCAAAGGCGTGCTGACACGCTCGGCAGTGATCCCCGGCTCGCTCAAACTCGCAATTGCCGAGAGCCTGATCATGGAAAACCCGGAAAATGCAGCGCAAATGCTGGAGCGCCTGCATTCGCTGGGCGCCGGCCTCTGCCTCGATGCTTTCGGCACGGGCTATTCCTCGCTGTCCTATCTCCAGCGGCTCAAGATCGACATGATCCGCATCGACAAGAGCATGACGCGCCCCAATGCGGGTGGCACACGCCCGGTCATCCTGCGCTCAGTTGTCGGTCTTGCACATGATCTCGGTATTGAAGTCATTGCCGAGGGCACCGAGAGCGAAAGCGATGCGGTGGAATTATCGCAATTGGGCTGCGAATTTGCGCAAGGCTATGCTTTCGGTCATCCGATCACCGTCAGCGATGCGCGCCGGCTTGTGGGCGCCAGCGAAGCCGCATAAGCGCAATTGCGCTCACGCATGCCCCACTTCGCCCGACAGCATGGCCGGATCGATGCCGATCATGCGCAGGCAGCGGCCATATTTGGCCGCGTGATCGGAATCAAACAGAAGAGCCGGATCGCCGGGAATATTGAGCCAGCCATTCTGCTGGATTTCTTCCTCGAGTTGCCCCGGCGACCAACCGGCATAGCCCAGCGCCAGAACCGCTTTTTGCGGTCCCTCGCCTTTGGCAATGGCGCGCAAAATATCCACCGTTGCCGTGAGCGAGACAGCCTCATCGATCGGCAAAGTCGAATTGTCGATGAAGAAATCGGCGCTGTGCAAAACGAAACCGCGACCGGTTTCCACAGGGCCGCCCTTGAGCACTGGCATCGCCTCTGCCGGTGCCGGCAGGCGAATGAGTTCGTTGGGCTCGACAAGTTCAAGCTGCAAAAGCAGATCGGGGAAGGTGACTTTGCGCGAGGGCTGATTGACGATCAGACCCATGGCGCCGTCAGATGAATGGGCGCAAATATAAATCACCGCGCGGGCGAAACGTTGATCGGGCATGCCCGGCATGGCCAGCAGGAACTGACCATCCAGATATCCCGATGAGCGATTTGCAGCGCCTGTCGTTTCGAATGTCATGCCGAACATGCTACGCCTTCACTCACCGCAGAACAAGGAAGGGCCAAGCGGCCCCCTCACGCCATCTTGTGTGGCGGATCAACAGGGCCGACAGCACAAACGTTCCATGATCCACACCCGCCCCAAATTCTTGATTTTCGTCAGACTATTGGCTGCATGCAGCCTGCTGATGCCGGGCTTTGCGGCAGGCCAGGACATGGCCAGCGCCTGGACGTCCGGGGCAAATTCGCAGGCGCGGCTCCTCGCCGCAGGCGGATTGCAAAATGTCGGACCATCGCCCTTTTACCGCGCCGGCATTGAAATCGAGTTGAAGGGGGATGCGCATACTTATTGGCGCCAGCCCGGCGATGCAGGCATTCCGCCATCCGTTACGCTGACGGGCTCGCGCAATGTGAAAACAGCGCAATTGCGCTTTCCTGCGCCTGAGCGGATCGACGAGAGCGGCCTGCAGGTTCTGGGCTATCGCGGCTCGGTTCTTCTGCCACTCGACATTGAGCCGCAGGATCCAGCCGCTCCCGTCCGCCTTGCGCTCACCTTCAATTATGCGGCTTGCGCGAAAATCTGCATTCCGGCCGAGGCCCGTGGCGAGGTGGAGCTGGCTCCCAAGGCCCTGCCCGGCCCCCATGCCACCCGTCTTGCCGAGGCGGTCGCAAAAATACCGCAGCGGGTCGCCAATGGCGGCATTGTCGCCCTGTCGATTGCCGCCCAAGCGGGCAGCGCGCCGCCGGCCTGGCAGGTGCGCATTGCGAAACCGGATGGGCCCTGGCGCGATCTGTTC
>CANHAW010000093.1 GCA_947458675.1 Beijerinckiaceae bacterium | reverse complement strand
GACTGATCGATGTCCATGTCACGCCAGGCGATGAACGCGGCGCTGCCACCACAGGCCATCGCGCGACATGACCCCAAAAAGGTGAAAGCCCGGCTTGAGGCCGGGCTTTCTGCCAAGGTCCGGGGCTGGGGGGCGAAAATGGACCGAGGCATGCAAATAACGTCCGCCGCAAGGTGAAGGTTCCGAAAAACTTGAGGCGGCCCCCGCCTCCATTGCCGCTCCACTCTAAGAACTGCAGGTTTCATCCTTTTTATCTTAATATTGGCAGTTACTTCAGAGCAGATTGGCGATTGGCCTCGCAAAAGCTTCAAGCCAGAACTGCAGCGTTGCCTTGCCACGCCCAAGATGTGCGCCCTGACAATTGCAGGGGCAGAGAAATGTTTCAATTCGTGACTTAGATTTGACTGTCCGGCGACCAAAAGTAAGCGTTGCCGCAAAAGTACCGATATACAGGCACTTTCTCGTCACCTAGCCTTGCCATTCTCCAACAGCTTCCAACCAGTGGAAACAGCTTGGAAAGTTCGTCCCGCAACGTGCCAGGAGCAGTGCCCATGCGTGAATGGAGATCGCAATTCGTCATCTGGGACCAGATCGGCGGCGGCAATTACATTCTGATCGCGCATGGGGATGGCGTCTATGAGAAGAGAGACGGCTTCCGGAACCGTCGCGAAGCCGAAGACTGGATCGAGCGCCGCTTGCGCCGAAACCGACTCGCCTCTTTCGAGGAGAGTTTATTCTCCGAGCCCTGGCTGCCGGCATCGCCGCGCGCCAGCCTGCATTAGGAAACATGGACGGCCGCCGCCCCAAGTCCCAGCAAAATTCAGGGCTTGCACGGGGAATCGGCAGCTGACCGCTTGACTTGATCCAGACGCTGCCTGAGGCTCGCCGCCATAAGAAAAATGGTGAGGAGACCCGCAAATGAATTTCGCTCGCACAATGCGCGCCTTGATGGTTGCCCCTGCGCTTTGCCTGATGGCAGGCGCTGCTCTCGCGCAATCCTATCCGAACAAGCCCGTACGCCTTGTTCTGCCCTATTCGCCGGGCGGCATTATCGATTATGTCGGGCGCACCATGGCGCAGGGCCTCTCGACCACGCTCGGCCAGTCCGTCGTTGCTGAAAACCGCCCCGGTGCAGGTGGCATTACAGGGACCGACACAGTCGCCCGCTCTGCGCCCGACGGTTACAATCTCGTCCTCATGGATCCGGCCATCGTCATCAATCCGACGCTGCAGGCCTCCATGCCCTATGATCTGTTCAAGCAATTGACGACCGTGTCGATCATTTCGACATCGCCGGAAGTCGTCGTCGTTGCGCCCGACCTGCCGATCAAATCGCTGGCCGATCTGATCGCTTATGGAAAAGCCAATCCCGGCAAGCTGAACTTTGCCTCCGCCGGCATTGGCACAACGCCGCATCTGGCTGGCGAATTGTTCAAACAGCGCACCGGGATCGATGCGACCCATGTGCCCTATCGTTCCATCGGCCAGTCCTATCCGGACATGATGAACAACAAGGTGCAATTCGCTTTCTCCAGCATTGCCGGCGCCCTGCCCTTCACCACCGACAATCGCGTTCGTGCTATCGCCACAACCGGCAATGTGCGCTCGAACGTCTATCCCGATCTGCCGACAGTGCAGGAAACCGGCCTTGCCGGTTTCGAGGTCGATCTCTGGCTCGGCATTTTTGCACCTGCAGCCACGCCCGCCGATGTGATCGGCAAGCTCAACGATGCAATCCGCACGACGCTGAAAGATCCGGAAGTGATCAAGGCGCTTGCCAAAGTCGGTGTCGATCCGCGCGGCACAACGCAGAAAGAGGGCGAAGCCTTCCTGCGTGACGAATTCACCAAATGGAAAAAGGTGATCGAGGACGGCAAGATCAAGGAACAGCAATAAGCAGCGCCAAAGCGGAAGACCAAACATGTTCATTCGCGCGCCGAAGGACTTTTGGTCCGGTGTGATGTTCCTGTGCTTTGCTGCCGTCACGCTTGTGACGGCCAGCGGCTATTCCATGGGGCGCGGCGGGCGCATGGGGCCGGGCTATTTCCCGACCCTTCTGGGTGCAGTACTGGGGCTGCTCGGGCTGATCCTCGTCCTGCGCTCCTTCGCGATCCGCGGCGAGGCGGTGGAGAAAATCCAATGGCGCCCGCTTGCCGCGCTTGTCGGCTGCGTTCTGCTGTTTGCCGCCATGATCCAGCCGCTGGGACTTGTCATCGCCTTGAGTGCAACAACCTTTCTGGCCTCCTTCGCGGGGCCGGATTGGCGCTTGCGCGAAGCAGCGCTCCTGAGTGCAGGCCTGACCATAGCCGCCGTGCTGATTTTTGTTCTGGGCCTGCGCTTGCCGCTGCCGCTCTGGCCAAGCTTGTGAGCCCGCGCCATGGCTGACGTTTTTTCCAATATAGGCCTTGGCCTGTCCGTCGCCGCCAGCCTGCAAAACCTGGTCTATTGCATGCTCGGCGTCGTGCTCGGCACGCTTGTCGGCGTTCTGCCCGGCGTCGGTCCGGTGACCACTGTTGCCATGCTCTTGCCGATTTCCTTCACGCTCGAGCCGACATCGGCTTTGATCCTGATGGCCGGCATTTATTACGGCGCGCAATATGGCGGCTCAACGACGGCGATCCTGATCAATATTCCGGGCGAAGCCTCCTCCGTGATCACCAGTCTCGACGGCCATCAGATGGCACGTCAGGGTCGCGCTGGCCCCGCCCTCGGCATTGCCGCACTCGGCTCCTTTTTCGCCGGCTGCGTTGCAACATTCATCATTGCTTTCGGCGCGCCGCCTTTGGCGAAACTCGCCCTGCAATTTGGCCCGGCAGAATATTTCTCGCTGATGCTCTGCGGTCTTGTGGCGGCGGTTGTTCTGGCGCGCGGCTCGATCATCAAAGCCATCGCCATGGTCGTGCTCGGCCTGCTCTTTGGCCTTGCAGGATCGGACGTCAATTCGGGCATTCGCCGTTTCACCTTCGACATGCAGGGGCTTGCCGACGGCATTGAATTTGTCGCGCTCTCCATGGCCATTTACGGCATTGCCGAGGTTGCCATCAATCTTGAGCGCCGACAGGAGGAAGCCAAAAAGGTCAGTGCTGTTGGCAAATTAATGCCCAGCGGCGCGGAATTGCGCGCATGCACGCCGTCCATCCTGCGCGGAACATTTCTGGGCTCGATCCTCGGCGTTTTGCCGGGCGGGGGCGCGCTGCTGGCTGCCTTTGCCGCCTATACGCTGGAAAAGAAAGTCGCCAAGCCGCCGCGCAAATTCGGCGAGGGCGACATTCGCGGCGTGGCAGCCCCGGAATCGGCCAATAATGCGGGCGCGCAAACCTCTTTCATTCCCATGCTGACGCTGGGCATTCCCTCCAACCCGACCATGGCCCTGATGATCGGCGCCTTGATGGTGCATGGCATTACGCCCGGCCCACGCGTGATGACCGATCGTCCGGAACTTTTCTGGGGCGTCGTTGCCAGCATGTGGATCGGCAATCTCATGCTGGTCATTCTCAATCTGCCTATGGTCGGCATTTGGGTGAAATTGCTGCGCATGCCCTATCGGCTGATGTTTCCGATGATTGTCGGCTTCTGCTGCATCGGCGCCTATACGATCAATGCCAATGTTGCCGATATTGCCGTGCTCGCCTTTTTCACCTGCTTTGGCTACCTCTGCCTGAAGCTCGATTGCGAGCCCGCCCCCCTCATTCTCGGCTTTGTGCTCGGGCCAATGATGGAAGAAAATCTGCGGCGCGCGCTTTTGATCTCGCGCGGCGATCCGATGGTTTTCGTCGAAACGCCCATCAGCATCGGTTTCCTCCTCGCCGCCGCCGGGCTTTTGCTCGTGGTGGCTGCGCCAGCCATCAGGCGCAAACGGGAAGAAGCCATGGCTGAATGAACGGTCTCGATGAGCCGCTGCAAATTATGGGTTTGATCTGGCCGGTCGACCCCTCTAGCTAGAATGAGAAAATCCGCACCCGCGCGCGAGAGGAATGTATGAGCCCCGAACGCCCCTATGAACTCGCCCATCTCGGCCATGTCGAGATGTTCACGCCCAAGCCTGACGAAAGCCTGCGCTTTTTCGTTGACGTTCTCGGCCTGACCGAAAGCGGACGCGAAGGCGATTCCGTCTATCTGCGCGGCTGGGACGATTATGAATTCCATACGCTCAAACTGACCGCCGCCAAAAAGGCGGGCATGGGCCATGTCGCCTTCCGCGCCCATTCGCCGGAAGCGCTGGAGCGCCGCATCAAGAAGCTTGAGAGCATGGGGCGTGGCATTGGCTGGGTGGATGGCGATCTCGGCCACGGACCCGCCTATCGCGCCACCGATCCGGACGGACATATTTTCGAAATCTATTATGAAACACGCTGGTATGAGGCGCCCGCAGAACTCAAGCCGGCGCTGAAAAACCAGGCCATGCGCTTTCCCGCGCGCGGCTGCAATGTGCGCCGCCTCGATCATCTCAACCTGCTGGTTCTCGATGTGACGGCCACGCGCGAATTTCTCGCCGAGGGTCTGCATATGCGCAATACCGAGCGCATTGTTCTGGACAGCGGCGTCGAAGCCGGCGCCTGGATGACGACGACGAACAAAACCTATGACATTGCCTTCACACAGGATCACACAGGCGTGCCGGGGCGTTTCCACCACGTCACCTATGCGGTTGACAGTCGTGAGGATGTCCTGCGCGCGGCCGATGTCTTTCTTGAAAATGGCGTGTTCATCGAAACCGGACCGCACAAACATGCGGTGCAGCAGACTTTCTTCCTTTATGTTTGGGAGCCCGGCGGAAATCGCGTCGAAGTTGCCAATGCCGGCGCCAGGCTCATGCTCGCGCCTGACTGGAAGCCCATCATCTGGACACAGGCCGAGCGCGCCAAGGGCCAGGCCTGGGGGCTGAAGACAGTGGAAAGCTTCCACACTCACGGCACGCCGCCGGTGGAATGAGCGAAAATCCGCGATCTGCCGAGCACGTGCGTTTTTGAACAAAGGCAGAGCGACGGCAACTTGCTTGCCGGTTCCAAGTTGTGGCTTCGTCAAAGACGACGCCTGAGGAGGAACCATGGGACTGGCAGGTCCACGGCGACACATCAAGGTGCTTGAAATTGATGTCGATGGGACGCGCATTCGCGGCGTATTCGAATGCGTCAACGATTCCGTTCTGGTGACGACGCGCGTGGCGCAAAAATCTGCACCTCTGAAAGGGCGCAATCCGGAAATGGTTGCGCGCGATCTTCTCCATGAAATGGCAGGCAAGGCCGCTCCGGCGGAGATTGGTGCAACGCATGCCGATCTCGGCGCAGACAGGCGCTGAAGAGTCCCGGCGGTCGCTCAGGCCGCGCGCGAGGGCGTATGGCGCAGGCTTGCCAAAGCTTCCTTCACGCCTGAAACGCCCTGCTCGCCATATTCGGCATCTTCATTCACCTGCCAGACATCATAGATCGTCTGGCCCGCGATAATATTCAGGGCGGTGAGCATGCCTGTCATCATGGCATGATCCTGATTGTCATATTTGTGCATGCCGTTGCGGCCCACAAGATGCAGACCCGGATAGCGCAAATCGATCTCGCGACGGATCGTCGCGACATTCTCTGCATAGGTTTCATCATAGACCGGATAGGCCTTGGGCTGGCGCACGATGGTTGCATCGACAACATCGCGCGCGCGCATCAGGCCGACGCGTTCAATCTCGTGCTTGGCGAGATCGATGAGTTCGGAATCATTCGCCGCCCACAGACCATCGCCCTCAAAGCAGAAATATTCGAGGCCAAGACAGGTTGAATCCTCATCCGGCAACATTTCCGGCGACCATGAGCGGAAATTCTGAACGCGGCCGACCTTGACGGCGGGATCGTGTATATAGACCCAATTGTCGGGCAATTCCTTTTCCGTGCGACCGATCAGGACCACGGTCAGGAAGTCGCGATATTTCAGCTCGCGCGCATGCAGCAGGCTCAAAGGTGTCGGCGTGATGGCGCGCATCAGATCGCGCATCGGTGCCGAGGACACGACATTGCGCGCGCAATAAATATATTCGCGACCCTGCCCGTCCAGCGCCGTGACGCGCCATATTTTCTGCAGTTCATCGAAATGGAGAGAGACGACTTTGCGGTCCATCTCGATCTGGCCACCAAAGGCTGTGATCTTTTGCGCCGCCGCCTCCCACATCATGCCGGGACCGCGCCGGGGATAGCGGAAGCTTTCGATCAGGCTTTTCGCTCTGCTGTCGCCACCGCCGCGACGGCCCAGAGACCGCCTGAGCCCATCGGTCACCGCAGCCCAGAGATCGAGGCCCTTGATGCGCTGCGCTGCCCAATCGGCAGAGATGTCATCGCAGCCCATGCCCCAGACTTTTTCCGTATAGGTCTTGAAGAAAATCCCAAACAGGCGCTCGCCGAAATGATTGCGCACCCATTGGTGAAAGGTTTTCGGATTCCGGATCGGGAAGGCTTTTGCATAAAGGAAGGACGCGACACAGGCCGTGCTCTGCATCAGGCCCAGATTGCGCAGAGCCTCAAAAGCCTTGAGCGGATAGGAATAGAATTTGCCGCGATAATAGATTCGCGACAGGCGCGGCCGCTCGATGAAATCGTCGGGGAGAATCTCGTTCCACAGATCGACAATCTCGCGGGATTTGGAAAAAAACCGGTGGCCGCCAATATCGAACAGGAAACCCTTGTAGCTAGCGGTTCGGCTGATGCCGCCCACATAGGTGGGATCTGCCTCCAGAATCAGGACTTCCCGCCCCGCTTTCGAGAGAGAATAGCCAGCGGTCAGCCCAGCCGGGCCAGCCCCGATCACAATTGTTTCAAACTGATTCGACAATGTGTGCCCCAACGTTACGTTGTGCACACTGGTCGAATATCCTTAAGGGAAGATTGACGCAGCGGAAGGCGCGGGCGACAGCCCGAACCACGCTTGATCCAGCCGCGTATAAGCCCCATCTCTGACCGGGACGCGCGCCTGCCGGCAGGCTCGCCCCCAGCACATTCTCTTCGGGAGACAAAATTCATGTCGCGCAAACAAATTTCCGGTCTCTCGATCGATCCGGTCCTGCATGATTTCCTTGTGGCCGAGGCGTTGCCCGGAACAGGTGTGAGCCCGGAGGCTTTTTTCACTGGCCTTGCCGGCCTGGTGCGCGATCTGGCGCCGAAGAACCGCGCGCTTCTGGCTTTGCGCGATGACATACAGACCAAGATCGATGCCTGGCATGTGTCCCGCAAGGGCCAGAAACATGATCATGCCGCCTATAAGGCGATGCTGCAGGAGATTGGCTATCTGCGCGCGGCTCCCGCTTCTTTCTCCGTCGCGACGCAGAATGTCGATGATGAAATCGCCCGCATGGCGGGGCCGCAGCTCGTCGTGCCGGTTTCCAACGCGCGCTATGCGCTGAATGCTGCCAATGCGCGCTGGGGCTCGCTCTACGAT
>CANHAW010000092.1 GCA_947458675.1 Beijerinckiaceae bacterium | reverse complement strand
GGCCGGCGACATGGCCCATGGGCGAGATTGTCATCGGGCAGGCATGGGTCTGGCCGCAGGCCGCCGATTGGTGGCCGCTGATTGCAATTGGCCTCTTGGGGGGGCTCGGGCAGATCTTCATGACCCAGTCCTACCGGCTCGCCGATGCCTCGATCATCGCCTGTTTCGATTACACGTCCATGCTCTGGGCGCTGGTTCTGGGGTTGCTCATTTTTGGCGATCTGCCCAGCGCCATGGCGATGACAGGGGCCGGAATTATCGTCTTCGGTGGGTTGCTGGCCATTCAGGCGGAGCGGAAAACCGCTCGCCGCTAAAATTTTCGTTCGTTATTCCAAACGAAAACGGCTATTATCCGGAACGGTTCAGGGGAGCTTTTGCGGATGGGTATCGAGGGGCGCGACAAGGCCAAGGCATTGGAGGCGGGGGCAGTGGCCCTTTCCGGCCAGCTCGGCAAGACGGTCCAGCGCCTGCGCAAGGCCTATAATCTCTCTCTGTCCGAACTCTCCGAACAATCCGGCGTCGCCAAATCGATCATCAGCCAGATCGAGCGCAATGAGACCAATCCGACTCTGGCGACGATCTGGCGCCTGGCTCAGGCGCTCGATGTGTCCATTGAGCGTGTTTTGCAGGCGGCCGATGACGAGCCTTTTATCGAGAAATCGACCAAGGGCGAGACGCCCATGCTCGTTTCCGACGATGGCAAGTGCAAGCTCGGCATTATCGGCTGGATCAAAACCGTCGAATGGCTGCAATGGTATGATTTTCATGCCGAGCCCGGCGGTGTGCTCGAATCCGATCCCCATCAGCGCGGTTCGGTCGAATGTCTCTCGGTCATTTCCGGCGAGCTTGAGGTCGAGATTTCCGGCGTGATCGAAATGGCCAAGGCCGGCGATACGTTGCGCTATCGCTGCGATCGCCCCCATCTCATCCGCAATACGGGCAAGAAACCCGCCCATGCCACAATGGTCTGCATTCTCAAAGCGGCCGTGATGGAATAGGGAGAGCGCCGCGTGCCTCAGCCGATGCTGGAATACAGGATCGAAGAGGAAGGCCCGGTCTATACCGAAAACTGGCTGCTGGATGATGTGCCCCATCGCGAGGACGGCCCTGCCATTGTGATGCGCCGCATGCGCGATGGCGCAGTAGCCTTCGAGCTTTGGTACGCGCATGGCCGCCTGCACCGGGGCCATGGTCCTGCAGCGCTCCTCTATGACCCTGACAGCGGGCGCGTGACGCAGGCGCATTATTTTCTCGACGGGCGCCCGGCTCGCGAGGATGCGGGCCCGCAATCGCTGGATTTCGACAAGGACAGTGGCCGGCTGACGTCCGCCCATTGGCTTGACGAGGATGCCGAGCCAATGCGGCTCACATTGTCGCGCTGGCTTTGGCTGACCCGCGCCCGCGCCAGCGAATCCTGATATGCAAGGGCATCCGACAGAGGGAGCCCCCAAGCGAATGCAAACCGCACCCGCTTTCACGAGCGAAAGGCAGGCAGAAGCGCTGCAGCTCACCTTGACGGGCGCGTGGACGATTGAGGCCTCCGCCGCGCTGGAATCAGCCGCACAGGCGCTGCTGGCCGAGGGCCAGGGCGCGCGCGCCGTCATTTTCGATCTCAACAGCATCGAGCGCATCGACACGGCAGGCGCCTGGCTCATCGACCGGAGCCGCGATGCTCTGAACCGCAGTGGCATTGACGCGCGCTATGGCGCGGCCCGCCCCGAATTCGCGCTGCTGCTCGAGGAGGCGCAATTCCGCCCCGTCACGACCAGCAAACAAAAGCCGCAAAACCTCTTCGTCAGCATTTTGGCCGATGTCGGCGAGACCATGGTCGGGGCCGGTCGCAGCATGTGGAGCGGCGTCGCCTTTCTGGGCGAAGTCATCGCCTCCATCATTCGCGCTTTCACCCATCCTGCGCGGTTTCGCGGCACGTCGGTTGTTGCCCATGTCGAGACTTTCGCCTTTCGCGGCCTGCCAATCATCGCGCTGATCAATTTTCTGGTCGGCTGCATTGTCGCGCAGCAGTCGATCTTCCAATTGCAGAAATTCGGCGCGGCGACCTTTGCCGTCGATCTCATCGGCATTCTCACTTTGCGCGAATTGGCCGTGCTGCTCACCTCGATCATGGTGGCGGGACGCTCCGGCTCGGCCATTACAGCCGAACTCGGTTCGATGAAAATGCGTGAGGAAATCGACGCCTTGCGCGTCATGGGTCTCGATCCGATCGATGTGCTCGTCGTGCCGCGTATCATTGCGCTTTTGATCAGCCTGCCGCTGCTCACTTTCATGGCCGATATGTCGGCTATTTTCGGTGGCCTGCTCGTGGCCTGGACCTATGGCGGCATCAGTCCCGATGTTTTCTTCTCGCGATTGCAGGACGCCATCGGCATGAACACATTCCTTGTCGGCATGATCAAGGCGCCTTTCATGGCGCTGGTCATCGGCATGATCGCAGCCATGGAAGGGCTTGCGACGCAAGGCTCGGCGGAATCTTTGGGTCGTCAGGTGACGTCATCTGTCGTCAAATCCATCTTCATGGTGATTGTCGTCGATGGCGTTTTCGCCATGTTCTTCGCTGCAATCCGTTATTGAGGGCTGCATGATCTCTTTCTTCCGCCATTTCGAGAGCCTGCGATGACAAGGCCTTCTCACATTGAGGCTCCCGCCATCCGGGTGCGCGGATTATGCGTCGGCTTTGGCGAGAAAATCATTCTCGACAATCTCGATCTTGATTTACGGCGTGGCGAGGTCATGGGTTTCGTCGGTGGATCGGGGACCGGCAAATCGGTTTTGACGCGCGCCATTCTGGGGCTCGTGCGCCCGCGCGACGGATTGATCGAAGTGTTTGGCGAGGATTTGTCGACGCTTCCGCGGGAGCAATATCGGGCTATGGAACGGCGCTGGGGCGTTCTCTTCCAGCATGGCGCTTTGTTCTCGGGCCTGAATGTTCTGCAAAATATTCAGGTGCCGATGCGCGAATATCTCAATCTGTCGCAATCCTTGATGGATGAGCTCGCCATGCTGAAAATCCGCATGGTCGGCCTGCCTCCCGATGCGGCGGAAAAATATCCCTCGCAATTGTCTGGCGGCATGATCAAGCGTGCAGCTTTGGCGCGCGCGCTCGCACTCGATCCTGAAATTGTTTTTCTCGACGAGCCGACATCGGGGCTCGATCCGATCGGTGCGGCCGAGTTCGACCAGCTTATCTCCACTTTGCAAAAGACCTTGGGGCTGACCGTCTTCATGGTGACACATGATCTGGATTCGCTTTATTCGGTCTGTGACCGGGTTGCGGCCCTTGCCGATCGCAAAGTCGTGGCTGAAGGCACAATGGAGGACATTCTGCGCTCGCCCCACCCGTGGGTTCGCTCCTATTTCCATGGTGAGCGTGGGCGGCGGCGCGAAGCGGCGCAGCGGGCGGGCGAGCACTCTTGAAAGCGCCATCAAAGGCTGCGACTGTTGAATTTATTCGCAAAGGGGCCTGAGGCGCGATTCGCACCCTGGCCATTGTTGAGACAGATTCGGGAAACCGCGACGCCATGGAGACGAGAGCCAATTACGCAATGATCGGTGCCTTCACCCTTGCGGTGATCGCCGGGGCGTTTCTCTTTATCTTCTGGTTTTCGGGCGGCGGCACCAAACAGGCCGGGCGCGATTCCTATCGCATCGTCTTTTCGAATTCCGTTTCCGGCCTTCAGCGCGGCTCGCAGGTTCTGTTCAACGGCATCAAGGTCGGCGAGGTCACCAATCTCGACCTTGCGCCAGACCCCAGCGAAGTTTTCGCCACAATCGAAGTGGACAAGCGCACACCCGTCAAGACCGACACGCGCGCGCGGCTCGAATATCAAGGCTTGACCGGCGTCGCCTCTGTGGCCCTGGTCGGTGGCTCCGCCGATGCGCAGCGTCTGCGGGGCATCGGCGATCAGATGGCTGAAATTCGTGCCGAGCGCTCCGACTTCCAGAACATCGTCGAGACCCTTCAGGATCTGGGGCGCAAGATCGATGGTCTGGTCAACAAGGCCGACGCGCTTGTGAGCGATAATGCCGGCGCCATTTCGCAGACCGTGAAAAATGCGCAGATTTTTTCCGACGCTCTCGCCAGCAATGCCGATGGATTGAAGGATTTTATGGCTGGCGTGGCCGATCTTGGACGCACGATCCGCCCGCTCGCGACGCGGCTTGAGGGTCTGGCGGGCAATGTCGATCGTCTTGTGACGGCGGTCGATCCTGCCAAAGTCCGCAGCATTGTCGATAATGCCGAGGAATTCACGGCGTCGCTTGGACGCAATCGCCAGAATATCGATTCGCTTCTGACCGATGCCGCGAAAGTCGCGCGCGATCTGGGGCAGCAGACGGCCAAGCTCGACAGCGTGCTTTCGAGTGCCGAACAGATTGCGCGCGCCATCGATCCCAAGAAAGTCGCCAATTCGGTCGATTCCATCGACCGCTTCGCCTCAATGCTTGATCGCAACGGCGGCAATACCGATGCGATCATGAAAAATACGGCGGAACTGACCGCCAAGCTGAATGCCTCCGCCGATAAAATCGAAAGTGTGATGAAGTCGGTCGAAGGATTCCTTGGCGGGCCAGGCTCTTCCGGCATGTTCACGGAAGTGGGCGAGGCGGCCAAGGCCATCCGCAAAATGGCGGAAAATCTCGATGCGCGCACAAAGGAAATGACGGCCGGCATCAACCGGTTTACCGGGCCGGGACTGAAGCAATATGAGACCCTTGCAGTCGATGCCCGCCGCACGCTCGATGAGATCAATCGTGCCGTTCGCTCGCTGGGCAAAAACCCTCAGCAGGTGCTCTTCGGGGCGCAGCCTCCCGTTCCCGAATATTCCGGTCGCTGAGAGCGTGGCGCAAAGGGCGCGCTGCCCTCAAAAATGGCGGTATGGTCTGGTTCTCTCCCAAAGCTGGACCAGCGCGCGCTTGCCTCCGCGCTCGCGCTGCTGTTTTGTGGCGGAACACATAGAATCAGCAGCGTCCGGAGATTGCTTTGAGCCTTGAGCGCCCAGGTCCGTCGATGGTTCGCCGGCGCGGCCTGCAAATTCTGCGGGGAAGCGGCGTGGCGCTCTCGCTGATGCTCATCTCGGCCTGCGCAGCTCCACCCCTTGCGACATTCGATCTGTCTGCTCCGACGGTTCAGGCAAAGGCGCGCCAAATGCGCGCCATTCTGCTTGTCCAGGAGCCCATTGCCTCTGCTCCGCTCGACGGCGACCGGATTGTGGTGCGGGTTGGGGGCACGTCGATTGCTGTGGTGAAGGGCGCGCAATGGGCCGATCGGCTGCCGCGACTTTTGCAAAATCGTCTCATTCAGACATTTGAAAATGCCCAGCTCACGCGCAGCATCAGCCGGCCGGGGGATGGCATAGCCGCCGATCGCAGTCTGGCTTGGGAAATTCGTCGCTTCGAGGTCCAGACGGAAGAGGCAGCGGCCCGTGTCGAAGTCTCGGTCAAAATTCTCGATCCATCCGGTCGGGTTGTCGCAGCGCAGATTTTCTCTGCTTCCGCGCCGGGATCTGCGGGGGAGGGGGCGGCTGCCAGCGCTGCGCTGAACGAGGCCTCCAACGACGTGCTCCGGCAAATCGTCGCCTGGGCTTCATCGCGCCTCTGAGTCTCGCCAATGGATGTTTTGAAACAAAAAAGGCGCGGCCTGAGCCGCGCCTTTTGCATTCATTCAATCCAGAGAATCTCAGTCGAAATGGCCGGCGGCATGCGCAAGCAACGTATAGACCTTGCCCGTCTCCGAGGTGAGATAGGTGCGGGTCAGAATGCCGTCGCGGTCGTCACGGCTGACTTCCGACAGGAGCCGCTCGAATTCGCCCGTATAGCGGTCGATTGAATCGCGGAAATCGGCCTCGGTGCGGTAACGGCGGCGGATGTCTTCGAAAGTCTGCTGACCCTGGGCTGTATAGAGGCGGCGGGTGAAGACATTGCTCTCGCCGCGATTGTAACGATCCCACAGATCGACGGCCGCTTCGTGATCGACGAGGCGGGCAATGTCGAGTGTGATCGTATCCAGCGATGAGCCCGCCGTGGCGCGGCTTGCCGTCGTTATCTCGCCTTCCTCGCGTGAGGCGCGTGCGAGCAGCTCGGAGAGCCAGCCAGCGCCCTTGTCGGCGGCCGGTTGCGCATTCTTGCGCACGGGTGCCATGGGGCGGCGCAGGGGAGGGGCTTCTTCGACACGCACAGGCTCGGGCCGGTAGGGCTCGTTCATACGAACATTGTCGGTCACGCGGGGTGCGGGCGGCGGCTCTACTGCGCGCGGTGCCTCAGTGATGCGCGCAGTCTCGACACGACGCTTGGTCTGTGCGGGAACCGGTTCGGCGACATCATAAGCGCGGCCCGAGCGGGCGATAATGTCCGTCAATTCGTTGAGCGCCTTGATCTGTTCGGCGACAACACGGCGCATGGCGGCAGCCTGTTCGGCTGTTTCACGCGGCAGTTCGACAGTACCGCGACGCAATTCTTCGCGCGTCGTTTCGAGTTCGCGCCCGACAGAGGTGGTGAGACCCTGGATTTCGGAAGCAGCCGAGCGGAAGCGATCGAGGGCAGCGGCGAAAATCTTGACCATTTCGGCATTGGCCTCGCCAAAAGCGGAGCGAAGGCCGGAAATGGTGAGTTCCTGCTCGCGCGACGTCGAGCGGCGGACCTCGTCATATTGCTCTTCGATGACGCCGGCTGCCGATTTGGTCGCATCGGTGATGAAGCCACCAATGTCGCGGGCGCGCGCTTCGGCGCGACGGAAAGCATCGTCGATGGCGACCGAGAAGGTGCGCATCAGCTGATCGAATTCTTCCGTGCGCTGGCCCATGCCCAGGATGGTCTCTTCGAGCGCGTTGCGGCGTTCGATGAGCGTGCGGTCGAGATCTTCCTGCGTATTGGCCACCTGCGAGGCAACGCCGGACAGATATTGGTTCGAATGTTCGAGGCGTCCGGCCACCGCATCGGCGCTTTCCAGCGTCGTGACGGCAGTCTCGGTGAGCGCATGGACCTGCATGTTGATCTGGTCGATCGCCTGGCTGAAGTCCTGCACGCGTGTGGCCAGAGTGGCCTCGGCCTCGCCGAGATTGTCCCCGGCATGTTCGATGATCTGCTTGAGCAGGCCGCTTGTTTCGCGCAATTGCTCGAGCACGGCGACGATCTCGCCCTGGACGACCTGTTTCGTCGATACAAGGTTCTGGACCGAAGAACGCGACGCTGCATCGAGCGTGGTGCGCAGATTTTCGGAGGATCTGTCGATCGCATCCGTCAGCTCGGTCTCCTTGTGACCGATATTGCGGACGATGGCCGAAGCGCGATTGTCGATCGCATTGGTGACGATCTCGCCGACATTGGCGATTTCGGTGGCGATCTCGCTGCCGCGGGCGGAAATCGCTTCCACCAGCAACGGCCCTTGCGTGTCGATGAGGTTCTGCAATTCGACGGAGCGTTCGCCGATGATCTGGTCGAGCGCTTTGCC
>CANHAW010000091.1 GCA_947458675.1 Beijerinckiaceae bacterium | reverse complement strand
TCATCAGCAGCAAGCGGCGTGCAATATAGGCGAGCATGTCTTCCTTTTCGGCCGTCTGGCCGGTCAGCCGCGATAATTGATGCGTTGCGCCTTGTCGGCATCCCACCACCAGGTGCTGGGCGCGCCGGTGGAATAGCGCGGCGATTTTTCAGGGCGCGAGAAAACGTCCCAATAGGCGATCAGGCTCTTGTCCTTATACCACATGGGAATCCAATAGCGCCCGGCGCGCAGCACGCGATCGAGCGCGCGACAGGCAATATTGAGTTCCTCGCGGCTTTGCGCGCGTGCAATCTTGTCGATGAGAAAATCGACTGCCGGATCCTGCACGCCCGCAACATTGCGCGTGCCCGGAGTTTTTGCCGCCTCCGAGCCCCAGGTGATGCGCAGGCCATCGCCCGGCGTGAAAGATCCGCCCATCGCCATAGTGACAATGTCGAATTCGAAAGCATCAAGCCGGCGCTTGTATTGCGCCGCATCGACCTGCCGATAATTGGTGACAATGCCAAGCTTGCGCAGATTGGCCTGCAGAGGTTCAGTATGCGGCTTCAAGGCGCCGGAGGAATCGAGAAACTCGATTTCGAAGGGCTGGCCGTCAGGCAGGAGAAGTCGGTTGCCGTCGCGCTTGCAGCCGGCAGCGCGCAGCAATTCATCGGCGCGTCGCAGCAGGTTGCGGTCTGAGCCTGAACCGTCGGAAACGGGCGGCACATAAGGCTCGCTGAAAACTTCATCCGGCACTTTGCCGCGAAATGGTTCGAGCAGCGCCAGCTCTTCTGCGCCTGGCATGCCCGTTGCCTTCAGCTCTGAATTTTCAAAAAAGGATGCCATGCGCTTATAGGCGGAATACATGATGTTGCGATTGGTCCATTCGAAATCGAAGGCCAGACCGAGCGCTTCGCGCAGGCGCGCATCCTTGAATTTGGCGCGACGCGTGTTGAAATACCAGCCCTGGCTTGGCGTCGGCGCACCATTGGGCAATTCCTCGCGTTTCACGCGGCCTTCGCGCACAGCGGGAAAATCATAAGCCGTCGCCCACAGGCGCGCCGTATATTCCTCGTTGAAATTGATCTGGCCGGATTTGAATCCCTCAAAAGCGACTTGCCGCTCGCGGTAATATTCATAGCGGATGCGATCGAAATTATTTTGTCCGATGTTGACGGGCAGATCAGCCGCCCAATAATCGCGCACGCGTTCGAATTCGATAAAGCGCCCCTGTTCGAAGCGCGCGAGCTTGTAGGGGCCGGAGCCAAGCGGGGCTTCGAGTGTAGAGGCTTCGAAATCGCGCCCCTGCCAGTATTTTTCCGAAAAGATCGGCAGGCCTGCGATCACCAGATGCAGATCGCGCGAGCGCCTCGGCGAAAAACGCACGACAAGCATGTCGTCGCTTTCAGCCTCCGCGCCGGCGAATTCGGACAGAATCGTGCGATAGACCGGGTGGCCTCGGGTCTTGAGGATATTGAAAGAGAAAGCCGCGTCGCGCGCTGTCAGTTTCGATCCGTCATGGAAACGCGCTTGTGGACGAATGCGGAAACGATAGGTCAGGCGATCGGGCGAAATGCGCACGCCCTCTGCCACAAGCCCATACATGGAGCCCGGCTCGTCGCCCGAGCCCACCATGAGCGAATCGAATGTCGCGTCCATGCCGGCGGCGCCATCGCCTTTGAAGACGAAAATGTTGAGCGTGTCGAAAGTCTCAAAATTCTGGTTGCCGCTCGTGTTTTTGATCTGGATCGAGAGCGTGCCGCCGCGCGGCGCCTTGGGGTTCACATAAGCGAAATGCGCAAAGTTGGGCGGCAGGGCCAGTTCGCCGAATGTAGAGAGACCGTGGCTCTCAATCTCGCCGGCGGCAAAAGCCCGGCCGATGCCGGGGGGCAAAGCGAGAGCGCCCAGCGCAGCGGAACCGAGCTTCAGCGTGGTGCGGCGTGTCGGGGCCATTCGATCCTCAAGGCAAAAACACCGCATCGGGCGGCATTCGATGATTCGAGGCGATTATGTCGCTTTTTGCGGAGGCCGCCAGCGGGGCAGCCGGACACGTGCGCTTGATTCGCGCCGGCCCAAAGAAAAGGCCGGGCTTTTGGCCCGGCCTTGTCCTGGTTGGCTCTGTCCGCCCGCTTACGGCAGCGGTGCCGGCGTATCGGCCAGGCTGCGCATATACGCGATCATATCGGCGCGGCGGGTGTGATCCTTTTCGCCGCCATAGGCCATTTTCGTGCCGCTGGCGAAACCCTTGGGATTGGCGATGAAGGCGTCGAGCGCCGCATAGGTCCAAGGTCCGCCCTTGGTCTTGAGCGCGTCGGAATAGGCAAAGCCGGCAAGGCCGCCGATTTGGCGGTTCACAACGCCATAAAGCGCCGGGCCGACCTTGTTTGCCCCGCCCTTGTCGAAGGAATGGCAGGAGGCGCAGGCCTTCATCAGGCCTTCGCCCTTTTTGGCGTCCGCCTTGGCGAGGAGTTCGGGAAGCGGCACAGCAGCCGCTGCAGCTGTGGCTGCGCCCGGCGCGCTTTCTTCAGCGGCAGGCAGGTCATAGCCGGCCTTTTTGGGCGGGCCATGCTGGAAAACAGCGTCGGAGACGATGCCGAGCCCCATGAGGAACAGAAGTGAGCCAAGCACCGCGCCGGCGATTTTGTTCAATTCAAAGGAATCCATGTCTCAAGGGCTCCGCCAGATTTGATTGGGCTGCGGCAGGGCCGCGACCATGCATGCCGTGTCCTTAACCGGACACCATGCGCGGGGTTGATTACCCGCTTTCCCGGTGGCTTGGCAACACGTATAAGCGGCTTGCGGCTGATACCTTTTGCCGCCGAGCCCGTGCCTGCCATGATCGGGCGCATTCCACAGGTCAAATCCGCGATTAACGCTATGTCAGATCCGATCGTCCTTGTGCCGGCCCGCCTGGGCTCAACCCGCCTGCCGGGCAAGCCGCTGGCCGATATTCATGGCGAGCCGATGATCGTCCATGTCTGGCGTCGTGCCTGCGAGGCGGGAATCGGGCCGGTTCTGGTGGCGGGCGATGCACCGGAAATCATCGAGGCGGTCCAGAAGGCGGGCGGGCAGGCCGTGCTTACCCGGCCCGACCACGAATCGGGCTCGGACAGAATTTTCGAGGCCCTGGAGACATTCGATCCGCAAGGCCATCACGATGTCGTCGTGAATGTGCAGGGTGATCTGCCCACCATCGAGCCTTATGCGATTCAGGCCGCGCTTTTGCCGCTGGCCGATCCGGCCGTCGATATTGCCACGCTGGCGGTCGAGATCGTGCGTGAGGAAGAGCGCCGCGATCCCAATGTGGTGAAGATTGTCGCCAGCCCGATTTCAGCCGGGCGCATGCGCGCGCTTTATTTCTCGCGCGCCACCGTGCCCTTTGGCGAGGGGCCGCATTATCATCACATCGGGCTTTATGCCTATCGTCGCAAGGCGCTCAACCGTTTTGTCGCTTTGCCGCCCTCGCCGCTTGAAAAGCGCGAAAAACTCGAACAATTGCGTGCGCTCGAAGCAGGCATGCGCGTTGACGTCTCGCTCGTCGATGCCGTGCCGCTTGGCGTCGATACGCCTCATGATCTCGAGCGCGCTCGCGCATTGCTCGCAAAAGGCTGAACACAATGTCGAAAAAGATCATTTCCTATCAGGGCGAGCCGGGCGCCAATTCCCATATTGCCATTCGCGATGTCTATCCCGATTGGGAGCCCTTGCCCTGCGAGACATTCGAAGATGCTTTGGGCGCCATTCAGGATGGCGTTGCCGAACTCGGCATGATCCCGATTGAAAATTCAATCGCCGGTCGCGTGGCCGATATTCATCATTTCCTGCCGAATTCCGGCTTGCACATTATCGGCGAATATTTTCTGCCGATCCATTTTCAATTGATGGCGATCAAAGGGACGAGCCTCTCGGACATCAAACATGTCTACAGCCATATTCATGGGCTCGGCCAATGCCGAAACATCATCCGCAGACTCGGATTGAAAGCCCATAATGGCGGCGATACGGCAGGCTCTGCGCGCCAGGTCGCCGATTGGGGCGACAGAACAAAAGCAGCTCTTGCGCCCGCGCTTGCCGCAGAAATTTACGGGCTCGATATTCTTGAGCGCGATGTTGAGGATGCCAAGCACAATACGACGCGTTTCGTCATTCTCTCCAAAGAGCCGAAATGGACGGAACCATCCGGCCCGATGGTGACGACATTTGTGTTTCGCGTGCGCAATGTGCCGGCCGCCCTCTACAAGGCGCTCGGTGGTTTTGCCACCAATGGCGTGAATCTGTCGAAGATCGAGAGCTATATGGTGGGCGGCGAATTCGCCGCAACGCAATTCCTGTGCGATGTCGATGGGCATCCGCAAGATCCCGCGCTCGCACGCGCGCTGGAGGAGCTGGAATTTTTCACCCGCGAAGTGCGCATTCTGGGCGTCTATCCAGCGCATCCTTTCCGCATCGAATCGCAAAAAGCGGCCGAGTAAAGGGCCCTCCATCTCGTCATTGCGAGGAGCGACGCTCCTCGCAATGACGAGCCCGGAGGATGCAGCCTCTCCATCGTCATTGACGAGCGTTCAATAGCCCGCAACACGCAGGCTTTGCGTTGCCTGCGCATCGCACATGACTCCGCTGACATCCACATCGGCAAGCAGAGCGATCACTGGCCGCTCGGCGATCTTTTCCTTTGGCGCGATTTCTGCCAGCGGCACGAGCACAAAGGCGCGTTCATGCGCATGCGGGTGCGGCACGTTGAGATGGGGTTTGTCGATGCGCGCATCGCCATAGGTGACAATATCGATATCGATATTGCGCGGCCCCCAGCGCTGCTCGCGCACGCGTCCGCTTTGGCGCTCAATGTCGAGGCAGAGCGTGAGCAGCTCCTGCGCGGAGAGATGCGTCTCCACCATGGCTGCCATATTCAGGAAATCGGGCTGGTCCGTCACGCCCCAGGGCGGCGTGCGATAGATGCTGGATGTCGCCATCACATGCGCGCCGCCTTTCTGCAGCGCATCGAGCGCTGCGACAAAGGCTGCGGTCACATCGCCCAGATTGCCGCCCAATGCGAGCAGGGCGCGCGTCATGCGTTGCGCGACAGTCGCAAATGGATGCCAACCGCCGAAAGCCGTTCGGGAATCGGTGGCTTGAGTTTGCGCACGCGCAGATCGACCAATGTGACGGCAGGAAATTTTGCCAGCAGGCCTTGCGCCAGAGAGGCTGCGGCAGCCTCGACGAGCTTGTAGCGCGTGTCGACGAACAGGCTTCGCATGGTCGACACGATCAGCGCATAATCCAGCGCATCTCCGAGTTCGTCGGTTGCGGCAGCGCGCGCAATGTCGGTTTCGAGCTCGACATCGAGCAGAAAGGGCTGTCCGAATTCGCCCTCATGCCGGTGCCAGCCGTGATAGGCGTGAAGTTCGAGCGCTTCGATGAGAATTTTACCGATCATGCCCTGGCCTGTTTCGTTGATTTGAAGGCGGCGACCATTTTCATGGCATCCACATGTTCCCCAACATCATGGACGCGCACAAGATGCGCGCCCACTTGCGCGGCAAGCGTGTGAAATGCCAGCGAGCCCGCCAGCCGTTCGGAAGGATGGGTGCGGCCCGTCACCGAGCCGATGATGCGCTTGCGCGAAGCCCCGATCAGAACCGGACAGCCGAGCGCTGCAATCGTGTCGATCTCGTGCAGCAGGATCATATTCTGTTCCGGCGTCTTGCCGAAGCCGATGCCCGGATCGAGAATGATTCGATCGAGCGAAATGCGTGCATTCTGCGCAATTTCCATCGAGCGCAGCAGGAAGTCGCGCACATCCGCAACAATGTCGATGGCGGCATTTTCGCTCATGCGATTGTGCATCAGCACGGCTGCCGCGCCATGGGCGGCGACCACTTTCGCCATATCCGGATCGCCCTGAAAACCCCAGACATCGTTGACGATGGATGCGCCGGCCACCAAGGCCCGGTCGGCAACTTTCGCCTTCATCGTATCGACCGAGATCGGGATGGCGATTTCGCCGGCGAGCGCCAAGATGATCGGTTCGATCCGCTCGATTTCCGCATCGGCTGGAACGGGTGTGTAGCCGGGCCGTGTCGATTCCCCGCCAATGTCGAGAATATCGGCGCCCTGCGCGACCAATTGGCGCCCATGGGCGAGCGCGCGCCCAAATTCATCATGATGGCCGCCGTCGGAAAAGGAATCCGGCGTCACATTCAAAATGCCCATGACGAGGGTACGGCCGCTGCAATCGAGCGTCCGGCCGTGGCCAAGGGGAATGCGGCGGTTGGTCATGCGGGGCTCATCAACGTCAGCTGCGGCCCCTTGTCAACGCGGCCCAAAGGCGGGCTCCCCGCCCTCGGCAAAGGTGCGCAGCAAATGCCAGGCAATGGCAATGGGTGCGGGCGTGACAAAGGCCTGAGGATGGCGGCCGGCAAACATGGCCTGCACCTCGCTGCGGGTGAACCAGCGCGCGTCCTCCAGCTCGCTATGGTCGACCACCAGCTCGCGCGAGAGGGCCTGGCCGAAGCAGCCGATCATCAGCGTGGCCGGGAAGGGCCAGGGCTGCGAGGCATGATAGGCGACCGCGCCGACGCGCACGCCCGCCTCCTCGAAGATTTCGCGCCGCACCGCGGCCTCAATCGTCTCGCCCGGTTCGATAAAGCCCGCCAGTGCCGAATACATGCCCGGATTGAACCGTGCCTGGCGGCCGAGCAGGCAATGCTCGCCATCCACAACGAGCATAATGGCGACCGGATCGGTGCGCGGGAAATGCTGGGCCGAACAGGCGGGGCAAATCCGCTTCCATCCGGCGGCGGCCAGCTCCGTCAATCCGCCGCATTGGGCGCAAAAGCGATGGCGCGAATGCCAGTGCAGCAGGCTTTTGGCCTGTGCCATCAAGCCGAGAAGTGGCGGGGCGAGCAGGCCCTGGACGGCAAGGCTGCGCAAATCGAGCGCCAGTGGGCCTGTTGCGCTTTCGCCGCTCTCGGCCGCCGCCGTCTCGATCAGCGTGGCCAGAACCGCGCCTTTTTCATCCTCGCCCAGCAAAGCCGTTTCGCCCAGCCGCCCCAGCCCCCTCAATTCGGCCGGCTGGAAAAACGGATCGAGCCCTGTGGGGGTTTGCTTCAGCAGGGGAATGTCGCCGCTGAAGGCGACATGCCGCGTGCCGGGCTTGGCTCCAAGGCTCTCGACAAGTCCCGCCTCATCGCGCCGCCCGGCCAGACGGTCGAGCAGATTGAGGCCATAGCCCGTGCGGGCCGAAGCATCCTGTGTCATGGGCCGAACTTAGGGCTGCGCGTGGGTTGGGGGAAGCGTGAATTGGCCAGTTTCAAACGCTCCGATTATGCTCAGCTCTTGTTTGATGCATTTTTTGAGACGAGGGCAGGCTTTCTGCCCTCTTGTAAATATAACACTAAGTAGTATATTTCTAATGACGCGTTTTTTCAAAACTCGGGCTTTCGTGAGTGCCCTGAAAAAAGTCGGCATAGCTGATGCGGCATTGAT
>CANHAW010000090.1 GCA_947458675.1 Beijerinckiaceae bacterium | reverse complement strand
TGACGCGGCCGCCCCCTCGCTTGCCGCCCTCATCGGCACAGATACGCTGATTGTCTCCATCCTCGCCGGCAAGACGATTGCCAATATTGCCGCCCGCCTGCCCGGCGCATCGGCCATGGTTCGCGCCATGCCCAACACGCCGGCCGCCATTGGGCGTGGCATTACGGGCGTGGCTGCAAGCCCTGCTGTCACGCCGCGCCAGCGCCAGATGGCGGACGCCCTGCTGGGCGCAGTGGGCGCTGTCGAATGGCTTTCCAACGAAAGCCTGATCGATGCGGTGACGGCGGTCTCGGGCTCTGGCCCGGCCTATGTTTTTCTGCTCGCCGAATCCCTTGCCCGCGCCGGCGAGGCCGCTGGCCTTCCAGCCGATCTGGCGGCCCGGCTGGCGCGCGCCACAATCGAGGGCTCGGGCGAACTCATGCGCCTTTCGCCAGACGTTGCCCCGTCCAAATTGCGGGAAAATGTCACCTCGCCCGGCGGCACGACGGCGGCCGCCCTTGGAGTTCTGATGGGCGAAGAGGGCTTGGACCGGCCGATGAAGGACGCCGTACTTGCGGCCCTGCGCCGGGCGGGCGAATTATCCGGCTAAGCCCCGCGCATTTGGTCGCGCCCCGGCCTGCGCCCTTGGATGAAGACGCGCGACGGCCTACATAGGGTCAAAGCTCTCATGCGAGGACGCCCCATGGCCGACCCGAACGCCAGACCCGATCCGCTCAAATCCGATCTCGGGCCTGAGCGCGAACACGCCCATGCCAAGCCTTCTGACAAGCGCATCGCCATTGTCGAGGCGCTGATGGGCCTGGCAGCGGAGCGGCGCTGGGAAGATATTTCCCTCACCGTTGTCGCCGAGCGCGCCGGACTGACGCTTTCCGAATTCCGCGATCATTTCCCCTCCAAGGGCGCCGTGCTCGCAGCTTTCTCGCGCATGATCGACAAGCAGGTTCTCGATGGCACAGCCGAGGATCTTCTCGGCGAGCCCGCAAAAGAACGCTTGTTCGATGTGCTGATGCGCCGGCTTGATGCCATGGCGCCCTATCGCGAGGGCCTGCGCGGCGTGCTCGAATGGGCGCGACGCGATCCGATTTCGGCTGCCGCCCTCAATCAGGTGGCGCTCAATTCCATGCGCTTCATGCTCGAGGCCGCCGATATTTCCTCCGAAGGCTCGATGGGCAATGTGAAATTGCAGGGCCTCGTTCTCGCCTGGACGCGCATTCTGAGCGTCTGGCTCGACGATGAAGATCAAGATGGTGCGCGCACCATGGCAGCGCTCGATCGCGAATTGACACGCGGACAAATGCTCGCCGCGCGCGTCGACGATCTCGGCCGCCTCGCCGCACCTTTGCGCACATTGGCACGCTCGCTGATGAACGCCACCCGCCCCCGCCGCCCGACACGCGCGCGCAGCGCATGGGACGACGAAGAGCCGATGGATCGCGACACACGCCGCACCCACACAATGTGACAGCCGTCATTGCGAGGAGCGCAAGCGACGAAGCAATCCAGAATCGCAGTATCTTTCTCGTGACGCGACAGGCCACACATGCGGCTCTGGATTGCTTCGCTCCGCTCGCAATGACGACTAAACCGGCACTCTGACGCTGGCTCTTAATCCGCCCAGCGGGCTTTGCGAGAGCTGGATGTCGCCGCCATGCGAGCGGGCGATGTCGCGGGCAATGGCGAGGCCGAGGCCTGTGCCGAAACCTTCCTCCAGCGTGCGCGCCTCATCGCGCTGATAGAAGGGACGGAAGACGTCCTCGCGCTCGTCTTGAGGAATGCCGGGGCCATCGTCATCGACGTGAATGGTGAGAAAGCGCGCATCATGCGCGGCGGTGAGATCGATGCGATTGCCATAGCGCAAGGCATTGGCGACCAGATTGGACAGACAGCGCTTGAAGGCATCGGGGCGCACGATGACATTGCTCGCGCCCGAGACTTCGATCTGCGAGGGGTGGCCCTGGCGCTCCGCATCGGCCTTCAATTCTTCCAGCAGAGCGCGAATATCGGTAGGTGCTGCCGCCTCGCCCGCATCGCCGCGCGCGAAGGCGAGATAGGCCTCCAGCATGCGCTGCATTTCCTCAATGTCTTTCTGCAGAGCCTCAAATTCCGGCCCGTCTCCGAGCAGCGCCAGCGACAATTTGAATCGCGTCAGAACCGTGCGAAGATCGTGGCTGACGCCATTCAGCATGGCCGTCCGCTGTTCCATCGCGCGCTCGATACGCCGTTTCATCTCCATGAAAGCATAGCCTGCCTGACGCACTTCGAGCGCGCCTTGCGGGCGCCAATCGGCCTCGCGGCCCTTGCCGAAATCCTGTGCCGCCTGCGCCAGTCGCAGGATCGGCCGGATCTGGTTGCGCAAAAAGGCGATGGAGACGGCCAGCAGCACCAGCGACGTGCCTACCATCCAGACAAGGAAAATATGCGAATTGGACGCATAGGCCGCATTGCGATTGGCGAGAATACGCATCGTCGAATCTTCGAGCTGGATGCGGATTTCCACCAGGCTCGAACGCCCCACAGTATCGATCCAGAAGGGGCGGCGAATCTGCGTCGAGATTTCGCGCGACAAAGCCTGATCGAGAATGGAGAAAAACGGTTTCGGCAGCGCCGGCGGCAAAGGTTCGCGCGGCAGGAATTGCACGTCAAAACCCAGCCGCGATGTCGCCACACGCTGCAGCAGTGCGACATTTTCAGGAGAATTATTGGCGCGATAGAGATCGGCAATCGTGGCAATGTCCTGCACCACGGCGGTGGACAGGCGGAACGTCACCAATTGCCAGTGACGCTCCATGAAGAAATAGGCAATGGCCGATTGCAGCACGACCATCGGCACAATGACGATGAGCAGGGAGCGCGCATAAAGCCCCTTGGGCATATATTCAGCAATGCCGCGCGTAAAATTGCGCCAGGCCGCACGTGGACGTTCAAAATAAGCCGGAAAAGAAGAGAGGCTCATGCGCCCGCCTCACCGATCCAGCATCAGGCGATAGCCTGTGCCGCGCGCTGTCTGCAAATGCAGCGGATTGGTGGGATCGATCTCAATCTTGCGCCGCAGACGGTTGATCTGCACATCGACCGTGCGCTCATTATTGGCGCCGCCCTCCCCTGCCAGTTCTTCACGCGACACGGGCTCGCCGGCGGCATTGGACAGCAGGCGCAGCATGAAGCGCTCGCGATCGGTCAGACGAATCATCTCTTCGCCCTGGCGCAATTCGCCGCGCTCGAGATTGAAAACGAATGCACCAAAACGCACGCTCGGCACACTGGCCACAACAGGCTGCTCGGAACGCACAGCCGTGCGTCGCAGGATCGAGGCAATGCGCAGCGACAATTCTTTCGGCTCGAAAGGTTTCGCCAGATAATCGTCGGCGCCGACCTCAAGCCCGCGGACGCGGTCATCGATTTCTGTCCGCGCCGTCAGCATGAGAATTGGCACATCGGAATCGAGGCGGAATTTTTTGGCAAATTCGAGCCCGGTTTCGCCCGGCATCATCACATCGAGCACGATGAGATCGAAATGCAGCGAGCGCAGGCGCCCGCGCGCTTCCGCTGCCGTGCCGGCGCTGGTCACGCGATAACCCTGGCCGATAAGAAAACGCGAGATCAGGGCGCGAATACGCCGGTCATCGTCGACAACGAGCAGATGCGGCGCATCGTCGGTGATCGGAGCCGGAGCGGCTTTACCGGCAGGTTCCTGCATCATTCCTCCCCGGAACCGCCGCGCGGCAGACCCCAGACCAGACGCGCGACCTTGTCGCGCTCGCTGGGCTCAATCATAGCATGGAGAAATTCAATCGCATGCGCGCGTGCGCCCTCAGGCAATTCGCCCAAAGCCCGCTCAAAACGCTGGCTTTGCAGTTCTGACAGATCCATGGCCAGGCGTCGGCCCTTGGGCGTGGGATAGAGCAGACGCTGGCGCCGGTCACTGGTGCCGGGCCGAGCCTCGACATAGCCCGTATCCAGCAATTCCTTCAGCACACGGTTGAGGCTCTGCTTGGTGATGCCGAGAATTTCCAGCAATTCTGCGATCATCAGGCCCGGCTGGCGATTGACGAAATGCAGCACGCGGTGATGGGCGCGCCCGAAACTCATGGCAGCCAACAGCCGGTCGGCATCGCCGACGAAATCGCGATAGGCAAAAAAGAACAATTCGATCATGTCGAACATGGGCGCGACGCCTGCCGCGTCCTTGCCCGTGGGTCTGCGTAGATGCGGATTTGCCTGCAGAGCCTGATTCATCAGGTGATCCCTGTTACGTCAGCCATATTGACATATTTCAGTTCGATTGTTAGTCGTCAAGAGCCGCTTTTGACCCTTTGGGCGGACCTATTCCATCAAAAACGAGGGGTTTGGCGATTTTCCCTGGCCTGAGCGCAGGCGTTTGGGGGCGCTACCCGCAGGAGCCTGTTCATGTCCGTTTTGCCTTTCGACCAGCGTGACGGTTTCATCTGGATGAACGGTGCGCTTGTACCGTGGCAAGATGCCAAACTGCATGTCCTGTCGCATGGCCTGCACTATGCGTCCTGCGTTTTCGAAGGCGAGCGCGCCTATGGCGGGAAGATTTTCAAAATCTCCGAACATTCGGAGCGTTTCCGGAAATCGGCCGAAATGCTCGACTTTGAGATTCCCTTTTCCGTCGCCGAACTCGATGCCGCCAAACGCCTGACGGTCGAGAAAAACGGTTTTCAGAATTGCTACGTCCGCCCGGTTGCCTGGCGCGGTAGCGAAATGATGGCGGTCGCCGCCCAGCACGCCACGATCAATGTCGCCATTGCAGTTTGGGATTGGCCCAGCATGTTCGACGTCGATCAGAAAATGAAGGGCATCAAGCTCGACATTGCCGAATATCGTCGCCCCGATCCGATGACCGCGCCCTGCCATTCCAAGGCTGCGGGCCTCTATATGATCTGCACGATCAGCAAACACCGGGCTGAGCGCAAAGGCTTTGCCGATGCCATGATGCTCGATTGGCAGGGCCGCGTTGCCGAATGCACCGGCGCGAATATTTTCTTCACCAAGGATGGCGCCATCCATACGCCGATTGCCGATTGCTTCCTCGATGGCATTACGCGCCGCACCGTGATCGATCTCGCCAAGCGTCGCGGGATCGCAGTGGTCGAGCGCCGCATCATGCCGGAAGAACTGGCGAGCCTTGAGGAATGTTTCATCTGCGGCACCGGCGCGGAAGTAACTCCCGTGTCGCAAGTCGGCCCCTATAATTTCGTCCCCGGCGCCATCTCGCGCCAGTTGATCGAGGATTATACGGCCGAAGTGAACAAGTGAGGCGAGACTTCACGGAAATAGAAAAAGCCGCCCGGAAGGGCGGCTTTTTTTATTTCCGCTTCCACCGCTCGGCGGCAGTATCGTCGGCATCCTTGGCCTCGACCCAGCCGCCGGCCGAGCCATCGACATGATGCTCGCGCTTCCAGAAAGGCGCGGAGGTTTTGAGAAAATCCATAATATATTCGGCCGCGTGAAACGCCTCGCCGCGATGCCCGCCGCTGACAGCGACAAAGACAATTCGCTCGCCCGGCTCGATCTTGCCATAGCGATGCAGGACGACAATGCCATCGACAGGCCAGCGGGCGCGCGCCTCTTGCGCGATGCGCTCCAGTTCCATCTCGGCCATGCCCGGATAATGTTCAAGTTCGAGCGCACAAAGCGCGCCGGCCTCGCTGCGGCAAAGGCCGGTGAAAGTGACCAGCGCACCAACATCTGTGCGCCCGTGTGTCAACGCCTCGGCTTCCTTCGCCGGATCGAAATCCTCACGCTGAATGCGGATTGTCAGCATCAGCCACCCGTCATCGGCGGGAAAAAGGCGATCTCGCGCGCACCTTCTATTTTCGCATCGTGGCGGACATGTTTCTTGTCCATGGCAACGCGGATCACCTGCGCATTTTCAAACGCATATTCATATTCCTCGCCCTTGCCCTTCAGCCAGGAAAGGAGGTCGCCCACGGTGACCACATGCGCGGGCGGCGCAATCTCTTCTTCCGGCTTGCCGATGCGCTCACGCACCCAGGCGAAATAAATGGCTTTCATCGCGCGTCACTCGTCGCTGACATGTTTCAGGCCGGACTTCATATAGTCCCAGCCGGTGTAGAGCGTCAGGATGGCTGCGGTCCAGAGCAGGGTCAGGCCGATGATTTGCGTCCCCGGCAGAACGATTTCTCCCGCCGGCCCCGCAATCAGAAAACCCAGCGCGAGAAGCTGCGCCGTGGTCTTGTATTTGGCCACACGGGTCACCGGAACCGACACGCGCAATTCTGCCAGATATTCGCGCAGTCCCGAGACGAGCATTTCGCGGCAGAGGATGACCATGGCCGCCCAGACATCCCAGCTCTGGATGGATTTATTGCCGACCAGCATCAGCAGGCAGGAGGCGACCAGAAGCTTATCGGCAATCGGATCGAGCATGCGCCCGAGCGAGCTCTGCTGCTCCCAGGCGCGGGCCAGATAGCCATCGAGAAAATCGGTAATGGCGGCTGCCGCAAAGACGCCGAGCGCGGTCCAGCGCACCCAATGCAGCTCCGGCCAGAACAGCAGGGACACGACTACGGGAACGGCCACGAGCCGCCCATAGGTGAGCATATTGGGCAGGCTCCAGGTCCCGCGGCGCTTGAGCGAGGTCATCGTCATTGCGTCGCAGGGAAACAGTGCCGGCGGGCCCACGTCAATAGCAGACCTGCACGAAAGCGCGTGACCAACCGATCAATTGCCCTTTTCCTGAAAGTGATCGTAGACCAGCCGCGCCGTGGCGGCATTGATTCCGGGTACTTTTTCCAAATCGGCCAGACCGGCGCGCGAAATGGCCTTGGCTGTCCCGAAAGCATGCAGGAGAGCGCGTTTGCGGGCCGGCCCGATCCCGGCAATCTCGTCCAGGGGCGATTTGGTGAAATCCTTTTTCCGCCGCGCCCGGTGCGTGCCAATGGCAAAACGATGCGCCTCGTCGCGCAATCGCTGGACGAAATAGAGCGCGGGATCGCGTGGCGGCAGTTTGAACGGCTCGCGTCCGGGCGCAAAAAACGTCTCGCGCCCGGCATTGCGGTCGACGCCCTTGGCAATGGAGGCAAGGGCGACGCCCTCCACACCCAATTCATCGAGGATCTGGCGCGCGACATCGAATTGGCCGCGCCCGCCATCGATGAGGATGAGATCGGGCCGCGAGGGAAAAGCATCGGCCTGCTGGCCCTCATCCTCCACAGGCGAGGCCTCGGGCGCGCCCGCGCCCTCTTCCTTGACGAGGCGCGCGAAGCGGCGGCGCAGAACCTCGCGCATCATGCCAAAATCGTCTCCCGGCGTGAGCTCCTCGGCTTTGATGTTGAAGGTGCGATAATGAGCCTTCATGAAGCCCTGCGGTCCTGCGACCACCATGCCGCCGACCGCATTCGTGCCCATAATGTGCGAATTGTCATAGACCTCTACGCGGCGCAGCTTTTTCTCAATCCCGAAAGCCTGCGCGAGCGCTTCGAGCAATTTCTGCTGCGCCGATGTT
>CANHAW010000089.1 GCA_947458675.1 Beijerinckiaceae bacterium | reverse complement strand
GAAGCCGCTGTCGTTGGCTATCCGCACGACATCAAGGGGCAGGGCATTTACGCCTATGTGACTTTGATGAGCGGCGAACAGCCTTCCGAAGAGCTCCGCAAGGAACTCGTCAATTGGGTGCGCAAGGAAATCGGTCCGATCGCCTCGCCCGACGTCATTCAATGGGCACCCGGCCTGCCGAAAACGCGTTCTGGCAAAATCATGCGCCGCATCCTGCGCAAGATCGCCGAAAACGAATTCGGCGCATTGGGCGATACTTCGACGCTCGCCGACCCAAGTGTTGTGGACGATCTCATCGCCAATCGCGGCAAGTGATCGCTGTCACAGCGTGAAAGAAACAAACCCTCGCCTTCGGGCGAGGGTTTTTTGTTTGGGGGCCCGTCATTGCGAGGAGCGTGAGCTCCGAAGCAATCCAGAGCGAGCGGCGGCTCTGGATTGCTTCGCTTCGCTCGCAATGACGGAGGCTAGCACCACCCCGCGCGCTTGCGGCCTGTATAGACGCGTGCATAGCCTGCGCTTACCATGATCTCGGCTACGTCGCGCCTGGCGCCATTCTGCTGCACGAGAACGCGTGCCAGAATGCGCTCATATTTGTCGGTTGAAATTGTATCGACGAGCACATCGCCACCGGCGAGCAATTCGGCCAAAGCGTTTGCCGCTTGATGGGCCAAATATTTTTCCTCCTCGCAGGCGCCCTTCATTTCCGGCGTGTCAATGCCGCGGATGCGCAAGGGCGCGCGCACGATCTCGCCCGAGCGCAAGGTCACAAAGACATGGAACGTGTCGCCATCGACGACATGCGAGACACGCACGGGCGTTGGCGAGGGCAGGCTGGCCAGAGCAATGGCTGCTTCGCTGCGCAGGCGCCCGCCCGTCGGGCGCTGCACCACATAGGCGCAGGCTGCCAGCAGCGCCGCGAGAGCGAGCACAAGAGTGAAGGAGGAGCCGCGCTTGAAGATCAAGAAGGAAGGCCGTTCATCAGAAGTCGCTCGTCAATCCTTTGATTTCCCAATCGCCATAGCGGACCGGATCGAGACCGCCGCGGCCATCGATCTCTTTTGCCCGCTCCTGCGCCTCGGCCGCCGCCCGCTGGCGGCGCTCTTCGGCCTCGGCCAGCGCGCGCTGGGCGGCCGGGGAGAGAATTTTTTTCCCTGTCTCGACGGGGGCTTGGCTTGGCGTTTCGTCGTTCATATCCGCTTTTCCTGCCGCGCCGCTTGAAGCGGGGCTTGTATCATCCCCACATATAGGTCGCGGCTCTGGCCTTTGGCCAGTCCCGGCTGGGCTGGTTGGCCTGTTCGCTCTCATTTAGGTCTCATTTAACTCTCTTGGGGTGGGTCCATGAATTTCATGCGTACAGCCGTCCTTCTGGCGGCCATGACCGCGCTTTTCCTGCTGGTGGGCGGGGCGCTGGGCGGCCAGACGGGCATGATGATGGCGCTGGTCTTCGCACTGGCCACGAATCTTTTCGCCTGGTGGAATTCCGGCCGCATGGCTTTGGCCGCCAATGGCGCGCAGGAGGTCGATGAGGCCCAGGCGCCCGAACTTTTTCGCATGGTTCGCGATCTTTCGGCCCGTGCGCAAATTCCCATGCCGCGCGTCTATGTGATCGAGAGCGATCAGCCCAATGCTTTCGCCACCGGGCGCAATCCAGAAAATGGCGCGGTTGCCCTGCATACCGGGCTGATGCGCATGCTGACGCGCGAGGAACTCGCCGGCGTCATCGCCCACGAACTCGCCCATATCAAATATCGCGACACGCTGACCATGACGATCAGCGCGACGCTGGCCGGCGCCATTTCCTCGATTGCGCAATGGGGCATGTTTTTCGGCGGTCGCCGCGACAATGGACTTGGTGTGATCGGCACTTTGGCACTGGCCATTCTTGCGCCACTGGCGGCGATGATCGTGCAAATGGCCGTCAGTCGTTCGCGCGAATATGTGGCCGATCGCTCGGGCGCAGAAATCTGCGGCAATCCGCTTTGGCTCGCCAGCGCGCTGGCCAAAATATCGCGCGGTGCGCAGGCCGTTCTCAACGAGCGTGCGGAGGCCAATCCGGCCATGGCGCATTTGTTCATCGTCAATCCTTTGTCGGGGCGCGGCGTCGACAATCTGTTCTCGACCCATCCCAATGTCGAAAACCGCATTGCCGCGCTTGAGGAATTGGCGCGCGCCATGAATGTTCTGACCATCTCCGGCTGGACGCCTTTTTCCGAAGATGTTCATGCGCCCGCTTATCCTGCACGCTCGGCCTGGGGGCGTGCGCGCCCCCATTATGGCGGTGGATCTCCCGGCGGTGCCTCGCCATGGCGTCCGAACAAGGATCGTGCTAACCGCGAGGGACGGCGCGGCCCTTGGGGTTAAGCGCATCCTGGAGATGATGAGATGAAAAGCGCCGCCCGGCGAATGTGTTTTGCATGGTGAAGCCAGCGCGTCCCGGTCGTCCATCCGGTTTCAATCGCAGGGTCGAGCCGGCGCCTGAAATGGTTCCCGGCCTTGCCGTTCGTCTGGCCGCAGCCGCCATTCTGGCTGAAGTCGCGGGCAAGGGTCAGGGTCTGGATGAGCGTTTCGCGCCGGGCGCGGGACCGGAAATACTCGGCACGCTGGATGTCCGCGACCGCGCACTTGTGCGCTCCATCGTTCTTGCGAGCCTGCGCCATCTGGGTAGTTTGCGCCTGGCTCTGGCGGCAACGCTCGACAAGGGCCTGCCGAAAAAAGCCGAATCGCTCGAATGGATTTTGCTCATCGGTGCGGCGCAAATATTGTTCATGGATGTGCCCGATCATGCGACCGTCGATCTGGCGGTCCGGGCCGTGCGTCATCAGCCGCGCACCGCGGCTTTTGCCGGCCTCGTCAATGCCGTGCTGCGCAATGTTGCGCGCCGTCGCGACGAATTTTTGAGCTTTTCCGATCCTTTTACCGACACGCCGCAATGGCTCGCCATGCGCTGGCGCAAGGCCTATGGCGAGGAGCGCGCTTCTGCCATTGCGCGCGCCCATGCCTGCGAGCCGACGCTCGATCTCACCTTGAAGCCGGATGCCGATCCGGCGCTCGTGCCGCAAGGCCTCCTTCTGCCCACTGGTTCTCTGCGGCTGGAGAGCCATGCGCCGGTCGAAGAATTGGCAGGCTATGGGCAGGGTCAATGGTGGGTGCAGGATGCTGCAGCCGCCATTCCTGCGCGCCTGCTTGCCGTCGGGCCCGGCGAGCGCGTCGCCGATATTTGTGCCGCACCCGGTGGCAAGACAGCGCAATTGGCAGCAGCCGGTGCGCAGGTGATCGCCGTCGATCGTTCGGCCGAGCGGTTAAAACGTCTGGCCGCCAATCTCGAGAGGCTCGGTCTTCAGGCAGAGATTCGCGTCGGCGATGCCATGGCTTTCGAGGCGCCGCCGTTCGATGCCATTTTGCTCGATGCGCCCTGTTCGGCCACCGGCACGATCCGCCGCCATCCCGAAGTCGCCTGGGTGAAAAAGGCTGGCGATATTGCAGCACTGGCGGCCATTCAGTCGAAAATGCTCGATCGTGCAGCCGGGCTTTTGAAGCCTGGCGGCCGGCTCGTCTATTGCACCTGTTCGCTCGAGCCCGAGGAAGGCGAGATGCAGATCGCTGCTCTCTTGCGTCGCAATCCCGATCTGGAGCGCCTGCCGATCCGGCCCGAAGACATAGGCGGATTGACGGATATGATCACGCCCGAGGGCGATCTGCGGACATTGCCCTGCCATTTGCCGCATGAAGAGCCGCGCTTTGCCGGTCTCGACGGCTTCTTCGCGGCCCGGCTCATCTCCCGCCGGACGTAAGAAAATTTAAGATTTTCAATGAGTCGTTAAGCAAATCTCCGCCTAATGCGAAATCATCTTGCTGCGCATCTCAGGCGATGCGCAGCAGACCTGTTGTGGATCATGCGGAGGATCATTTTGGCATCGTCGACGGCCGCCGAAAAAATGCGGCTCACGCGCCTTGTTGCCGGGCGCGGGGCGATGGTGCTGTGGCGTGCTTTGCGCTGGCCTTTGCGTCCCCTCGCCTTGTTTGGCGTCTCCGCGCCGGAGCGTCTGCTCATCGCGCCGCAGGATATTCGCACAACTGATCCAACCATCGCCGCCGATATTTATTCCGGCTATTTCGTTTTCGCCGGCAAAGCGGTGAATACGCATGGCACATCGCCGTTTGAGATCGATCCGCCCTCCGAGGCGTGGCTTGCGGCGCTGACGGGTTTTTCATGGTTGCGCCATTTGCGTGCCGCCGAGACCGCATTGGCGCGCGCCAATGCGCGCGTCTTGATTGAAGATTGGTTGAATCTGCGCGGCTCGCCTTCCGATTGCATCGATTGGCGTCCCGATGTTGCGGCGCGCCGGCTTTTGTCATGGCTGTCGCAATCGCCACTCATTCTGGAAGGCGCGGATCGCAATTTTTATCGGCGCTTCATGCGTGCGCTGGGCCTGCATGCCAAATATCTGCAGCGCCATCTGGCCGAAGGGCTCGATGGCGAATCGCGCCTGTTTGCCGCTCTCGCTTTGGCCGAGCTCGGCTTGTGCGCGCAGGGCCTGCCCAAGCTTGCCAAGCGCGGCTCGCGCCTTTTGGGCGATGAATTGAAAACGCAAATCCTGCCAGATGGCGGGCATATTTCGCGCAATCCGCAAGTGCTGGTCGATCTTCTGCTGGATCTTCTGCCCTTGCGTCAGGCCTATGCGGCGCGCGGGACACAGGCGCCGCAAATGTTGCTGAATGCGATCGATCGCATGATGCCCATGCTGCGCCTCTTCCGTCATGGCGATGGAGCGATTGCTTTGTTCAATGGCATGAGCGCGACGGCGGCCCATAATGTGGCGACCGTTTTTGCCTATGACGATGCGCGCGCGCAGGCCCTGAGCGAAGCGCCCCATTCCGGCTATCAACGGCTGCAAGGCGACGAAACAATTCTTATCGTCGATTGCGGTCCCCCACCTTTCGGGCCGGATTCGCGCGAGGCCCATGCGGGCACGCTCTCCTTTGAAATGTCGAGCGCCGCGCAGCGCATGATCGTCAATTGCGGCGTGCCGGCCAATCCCAGGCCGGGCCTGCGCGAGGCAGCGCGCAGCACGGCGGCTCATTCCACGCTGATTGTCGGTGATGTCTCTTCCTGCCGTTTTGCCACGGGCGCCGGCCTCGATCGCTGGGTCGCGGGCCAGATTCTCGCCGGGCCGGAAAAAGTCGAGAGCCGTCGCGCCGAAGATGCGCATGCGCTCGAAATTGTCGCCGCCCATGACGGCTATGACCAGCGCTTTGCCCTTGTGCATGAGCGCCGCCTGACGCTTTCTTCCGATGGCCTGCGGCTGGAGGGCGAGGATCGCCTGATCCAGACGGGTCGGCGTGTGCCGGGCGACGGACAGGCCGATTTTGTCCTGCGCTTTCATCTCCACCCCAATGTGCGGGCCGAACTGGCTCCCGGCAGCCACGGCCTGCGGCTCATTCTGGCGGACGGGCAGGAATGGCTGTTTCGCGCCAGCGGCCTGACCGTGAATATTGAAGAAAGCATTTTCCTCGGCGGGCGCGAGGGCCCACGCAATACCAGCCAGATCGTCATCCCGGCCCGCGTGCGCGACAATCCCTCCATTGTCTGGACGATGGAAAGACTGGGATAAGGATGGGCCTGGGGCCGAAAGCCGGCCTTTCCCCCTCCCGCGTCCCGTGCTAATCGCCCCGCATCTTCAATTTTGCGGGATCGATTCATGCCCACCCATCTGCGTCGCGTCACGCGCGCCCTGCTTTCCGTTTCCGACAAGACCGGGCTGATTGATTTTGCGCGGGCTTTGTCCGCCCTTGGCATCGAGCTGGTCTCGACGGGGGGCACGCGCAAGGCTTTGGCCGATGCCGGGCTCCCGGTGAAGGATGTGGCCGATCTCACCGGTTTTCCGGAAATGATGGATGGCCGGGTGAAGACGCTGCATCCGCGCGTCCATGGCGGGCTGCTCGCCATCCGCGAAAATCCCGAACATGAGGCGGCCATGCTCGCCCATTCGATTCCCGCGATCGATCTGCTGGTGGTCAATCTCTATCCGTTTGAGGCGACCGTCGCGAAGGGTGCCGATTACGACGATTGCATCGAGAATATCGACATTGGCGGCCCGGCGATGATCCGTGCTGCGGCCAAAAATCATGGCGATGTCGCCGTGGTGGTCGATGTGGAAGATTATCAGCGCGTGCTGCATGGGCTGCAGGAAAACAATGGCGCGACAACGATGACCCTTCGCCGCGCGTTGGCGCAAAAAGCCTATGCGCGCACGGCCGCTTATGACGCGGCCATTTCAAACTGGTTTGCGGCGGAGCTTGGCGAAGATGCGCCCGATTATCGTGCCATCGGCGGACGCCTCGCTGAAAAGATGCGCTATGGCGAAAACCCGCATCAGGCAGCGGGTTTTTATCTCACACCCGAAAAGCGTTTCGGTGTTGCGACCGCGCGTCAGATGCAGGGCAAGCAGCTCTCCTACAATAATGTGAACGACACCGATGCCGCCTTTGAATGCGTGTCGGAATTCGATCCCGCGCGCACGGCAGCTGTCGCCATTATCAAACATGCCAACCCTTGCGGCGTGGCGGAAGGTGCCTCGCTGATCGAGGCTTATGAAATGGCTTTGCGCTGCGATCCCGTCTCGGCCTTTGGCGGCATTGTGGCGCTCAACCGCAAGCTCGATGCGCAGGCGGCGTCCGAGATCGTGAAAATCTTCACCGAAGTCATCATCGCGCCCGATGCCGATGAAGATGCCATTGCGCTGATTGCGGCGAAAAAGAATCTCCGCCTGCTGCTCACCGGCGGCCTGCCCGATGTGCGCGCCAAGGGCCTCACCTTCAAGACGGTCGCGGGCGGTCTCCTCGTGCAGGGCCGCGACAATGCCGTGGTCGATGATATGGATTTGCGCGTCGTGACCAAGCGCCAGCCGACCGCACAGGAATTGTCGGACATGCGCTTCGCCTTCCGCGTCGCCAAGCATGTGAAGTCGAATGCCATTGTTTACGCCAAGAACGGCGCGACGGTTGGCATTGGCGCCGGCCAGATGAGCCGTGTCGATTCCTCGCGCATTGCCGCGTGGAAAGCAGCTGAAGCGGCCAAGGCTGCGGGCTTGCCGGAGACGCTCGCCAAGGGTTCGGTGGTGGCCTCAGACGCCTTCTTCCCCTTCGCCGACGGCTTGCTGGCTGCGGCGGAGGCGGGTGCAACGGCGGTGATTCAGCCCGGCGGCTCGATGCGCGACGATGATGTGATCAAAGCAGCTGACGAGGCAGGCCTCGCCATGGTGCTCACGGGGCATCGCCACTTCCGGCATTAAGCGCACTCTCACATCGTCATTGCGAGGAGCCGCAGGCGACGAAGCAATCCATGATTCGCGCGGCGGCTCTGGATTGCTTCGCTTCGCTCGCAATGACGGGCGGTGGGAAAGACCGCGCGACCCCCACCCCTAGCCCCTCCCCTCAGGGGGGAGAGGGACGGGTTGTGCGTGTCTCTTCACCCTCCCCCTTGAGGGGAGGGCCGACT
>CANHAW010000088.1 GCA_947458675.1 Beijerinckiaceae bacterium | reverse complement strand
GAAAGCGTCAATTTGCGGATCGGTCCGTCGGGGGAAATTGTCGCCTCCACGGGCGCGACAGCGCAGGGCCAAGGCGTCAATACAATGATCGCCCAGATTATCGGGGATGTGCTGCGCACGGATGCGCGCATGATCCATGTGAACGCCGGCGACACGGCGGCAACACCTTCGGGCCTTGGTGCTTATGCCAGCCGGCAAGCGGTGACCGCAGGCAATGCTGCCCATCAGGCAGCTTTGCTGATTGCCGATAAAATCAAGATTGCCGCTGCCGCCCTGTTTGAAGCTGCGCCCGATGATATCGAACTCAACAACGGATACGCCCGCGTGAAGGGCATTCCAGGACACGAAAAATCTTTTGCAGACATTGCCCGCGCCCTTGCCGGAACGCCGGGCTTTGCTCTGCCCGGCAATCTTCCTCCCGGCCTTTCTGCGGCATCCGATTTCATGACGAGCGGTCTCACCTATACCAATGGGACCCATGTCGCTGAAGTAGAGGTCGACCCCGCAACAGGCGGCGTCAAAATCCTACGCTACATTGTCGTCCACGATTGCGGACGCATGATCAATCCGCTGATGGTTGAGGGACAGGTGCGCGGCGGCATTGTCCACGGGATCGGCGCAACACTCTATGAATGGATGCGATACGATTCATCCGGACAACCTCTGACGGTCAATTTCGCCGATTACCTTCTGCCAACGGCAGATGTTGCCCCGAAGATCGAAATCCATCACATGGAATCGCCAACGCCCCTCAATCCGCTGGGCGTCAAAGGGGCGGCGGAGAGTGGGACTATCGGCGCGCCAGCAGTCATCGTTTCCGCTATTGAAAATGCCCTGAGCGAATTCGGCGTCGAACTCAATCAATTGCCGATCACACCATCGGTTCTGCACGACATCATCTGGGCTCACGAGGCTCGGCAACAAAGGGAGAAAGCCAGTGGCTGACAGTCACATCACCCATGCACGACATTTCATGTCGCGGTTCACAGTCAACGGAGTTGCCTCCAGCGATTTCGAAGACGTGCTCAATTCGCTCGAAAAATGGGACGATTGGTGCCGCGCCTGGTCTGCGCGTGCCGCAATTCATGAAAATATGGGACAAGAGGCACTCGACCAGAAAAATTATGTCAGTGCCGCCGATCATCTCTGCCGCGCAGCAGCGACCTATCATTTTGCGAAATATCTTTTCGTTCAGGATATGGACCAGATGCGCACCGCGCATATGAAGGCAGTCAAATGCCTCGATCTCGCCTTGCCTTATCTTGATCCTCCCGGCGAGCGTGTGATGATTCCCTATTGCGGAAAACATCTGGCAGGAACGCTGCGCAAACCGAAGGGCATTGCAAAGCCGCCGATCGTATTGATGACAATGGGGCTCGATTCCACAAAAGAGGAATTGCTCACATTCGAAAAGAATTTCCTCGACCGCGGCATGGCCATCCTTGCTTTCGACGGACCGGGCCAAGGCGAAGCCGAATATGATTTTCCAATCCGCTATGATTACGAAAATGTTGTCGGCCCCGTCATCGATTGGCTCATCGCCACGCGACCGGACGTCGATACAGACCGGATCGGCGTCTGGGGCATTAGTCTTGGCGGATATTACGCGCCGCGAACAGCGGCTTTCGAAAAACGGGTCAAGGCATGCGTGTCAAATTGCGGCCCCTATAATTGGGGCGCACTATGGGACAAATTGCCCGGCCTCACGCGCGATGCCTATATCCGTCGCAGTCACAGCAAGACTGAGGCAGAAGCGAAAGAGAAAGCATTCCAGCTGTCGCTTGAAGGCATAGCCGAGAAGATCACATGTCCGATGTTCGTGATCGCCGGCGGCCTCGATAAATTATGCCCGCCTGAAGATGCCAAGCGTCTGGCAGATGAAGCCGGCGGACCGACGGAATTGCTGGTTGTTCCAGACGGAAACCATGTCGCACATAATCGGTTCTACAAATACCGCAACCAATCTGCTGACTGGATGGCGAAACAATTGGGCGCCGTGACAGGAGTGGGATCATGAGTTCGAATGACAAAGCCGTCATTGCTTATGACGATTTGCGTGAATGGCTTGTGCAGGCCGAACGGCTCGGCGAGGTCAAGACATTAAGCGGATGCACATGGCAGGAAGATATGGGCCTTGTTGCAGAAGCTATTCTGCGGGCTGAAAATGGCCCCTGCGTCGTCTTTGAGGATGTGCCGGGCTGCCCGAAGGGCTTCCGACTGCTTCTCAACATGTTTGCGGGGCGCCGTCGCAACATGACGCTTGGCTTTCCGCCCGACCTGACAAAATGGGAATTGAGCGACAATTATCGTGCGGCCTTTTTGACAAGGCCTGAAAATATTCCCCATGAAATAGTCGAGACTGGCCCGATCTTCGAAAATATTCTGACCGGCGATGCAGTCGACGTCACAAAGTTTCCATCGCCCATCTGGCACGAACATGATGGCGGGCGTTACATCGGCACAGGCACTTATTCCATCACTCAAGATCCGGATGAGGGCTGGTATAATGCCGGCGCCTATAGAGGACAGGTTTTTGACGAAAAGACCGTCGGCATTTTGATGGCTGCCGGTCATCATGGCGCCATTCATTGCGACAAATATTTCAAACGCGGCGAGCCCATGCCGGTCGCTATGGTGGTAGGCGGCGATCCGCTGGCATTCCTGCTCGGCGGTCTTGAAGCGCCTTACGGCACTTTTGAATTCGACATGATCGGGGGAATGCGCGGACGTGCAGAAAAAATGGTCCGCGGCAAGATCACCGGATTGCCGATTCCGGCCAATGCGGAAATAGTTATCGAAGGCTTCGTCCATCCCGATCGCAAGATCATCGAAGGACCGTTTGGAGAATGGACCGGACATTATGCCGGCGGCGCAAAGCCCTGCCCCGTCATCGATGTCAAAGCCATTTATCATCGCAATGATCCGATCCTTCTCGGCGTTCCGCCAATGGGTGCGGGGCCGGACGAAATGGCCCGCTATCGCGCCGTCATGCGCTCGGCCACGATCAAACAAAATATGTCAAATGCCGGTGTTCCGGATGTCCAACAGGTCTGGTGCCACGAAGTTGGCGGCGCACGCATGTTTCACGGCGTCTCGATCAAGCAGCGCTATCCGGGACATGCTGTTCAGGCTGGAACCATCGCCGCGCAATGCGGCGGCTCGGCCTATGCCTCGAAATATATTGTCGTCACGGATGAGGATGTCGATGTAACAAACCTCGATTCACTCATCTGGGCCATGTTGACACGCAGCGATCCACGCGAATCCATCCAGATCATCGACGGCGTATGGGATTCACCTGCCGACCCGCGTATCCCACCAGAGAAGCGCAAAGTTGGCGACATCAGCCATTCGCTTGCCATCATTAATGCGTGCCGGCCGTTCCACTGGCGTGATCAATTTCCCATCGCCAATACGCCAAGCCCTGCCATTGCCAAAAAAGCCCGCGAGAAATTCGGCTGGCTGCTTGGCGAGGCAACCACCAAAAACTGAGCTGAAAAAATTCCCTGCAACATTTTCGGAGGGTGACATGGCAAAAGAAATCTTCAAGCGGAAGCGCCTCACATGTCTGGCGACCGCCCTGCTCGCAAGTGCTTTCAGCACCCATGCGCTGGCACAGCCGGCGACGGAATTCTACAAGGGAAAGACGGTCACGATTGCTGTTGGCGCTTCGGCTGGCGGCGGCGTCGATCTCTTCGCAAGGCTGGTAGGGCGGCATCTCGGCCGTTTCGTTCCCGGCAATCCGACACTCGTTGTTCAAAACATGCCGGGTGCGGGTTCGCTGGTTGCAGGCCGCCACCTTTATACGATCGCGCCGAAAGACGGGACCCATATGGCAAGTCTCTTGCCGGGAGCTGTTTTCGATCCTTTATTCAGCCCGCAACCGGGCGATTCAAAAGACAAATACGACCCCACGCGATTCAATTTCATCGGCAATGGCAATGCTGAATCGCTTGTCTGTCTTTCAAGAACCGATTCCCCGATCCAGAAAAATCAGGACATGTACGAGAAAGAATTCATCGTCGGCACGCCCGGCGGTGGCAGCCTTGTCCATGTCTATACGACGGTCATGAAAACTCTTTTGAATGCGCGATTGAAAATCGTCACCGGATATCCGGGCACAAAGGAAATCGTCATGGCCGTGCAAAGCGGCGAAGTGCAGGGCGTTTGCAGATTCTCTTATTCCTCGGCCAAATTGCAATTCCCCGATGCGCTTGAAGGCAAGGGTCAATTCCGCATCATCGCGCAGGTCGGTTCCGTCGGCTATCCAGAACTCGATAAAGCGAAGATCCCGCTGACAATCGATTCTGCCAAAGATGCCGAGACGCGCGAGGCGCTCGAGATTTTCTATTCGCAGGGTCTTTATGTGCGGGCCTTTATGATGCCGCCCGGCGTTCCGAAGGATCGTGTCGAATTGATGCGGACATCTTTCATTGATGCCGTGCGCAGTCCTGCATTCCAGGAAGAAGCCGCCAAAATGATGACCGATGCGGACCCGAATACCGGTGAAGACATGGAAAAGATGGTCCAGCGCGTTTATTCAGCGCCTGCCGCCGTCATCGAGCGTATTCGGAAAGCAATGGCGCAATAGGCGCCCACGGGAGGTTCATCCATGTTGAAGATCGCAATCGGTCTTGTGGCGAGTATCTGCGCCATTGCCACACATGCTTCTGCTTCTGAATGGCCGAATGGCCCGGTCAAAGCAATCGTACCCTATGCGGCAGGCGGAGCAGCCGATGTCATGGGGCGTATCTTTATGGAGGCTGTCGGCAGCCGTCTTGGCCAGCCATTCATCGTCGAAAATCAGGCGGGTGCAGGCGGATTGGTCGGCGCTCGCAATGCAGCTCGCGCCACTCCCGATGGCAAGACCTTTGTCATTTCGGGCATGGCCTCACATGTTCTTGCGCCTTTGATGAGCAAAGAGCCAGGCTTCGATCCAAATCGCGATGCAACGCATATCGGCTTTTTCGGTGGTGCTCCGAGCATTCTTGTCGCCCATCCATCAACCGGCATCCGCGACATGAAGCATTTTCTGGCTGCCGCCAGAACAACGCCTGACGGCTTGCAATATCTCTCGCCGGGCTTTGGAACTGGCGGACATATTGCTGCTGCATATCTCGCCGAGAAGGAAGGAATCAAACTGGAGCACGTCCCCTATAAGGGCGGCGGAGCTGCCATTTTTGATGTCGTTTCAGGTCATGTGAAATTTGCCAGCATGAATTGGTCGACGGCGCGCGAACATGTGCTCAAGGGCTCTCTTGTGCCGATTGCCGTGACCTCGCAAAACCGTCTGCCCGATCTTGCCAATACGCCGACCTTTTATGAAATGGGCTACAAGGATCTCGTCATGACGACCTGGTACGCCATCTCCGGTCCTCCCGGCCTATCGAAAGAGATTGTTGCCAAGCTGAATGCGGCTGTTGTTTCCTCCCTCGACGACAATCGCGTAAAGCAGCAATTGCAGCTCGAAGGAGCTGAACCGCGTCCCATGACGTCGGCTGAAGTCGGGCAGTTTATTCAGGCACAATATAATCAGTGGCAGCCGGTGGCCGAAAAATTACGCGGCAAATAAGTGCCTCGTCATTTCCCAAGCTCGATTGCACGCGCGATCAGGTCTGGCGGCATTGCGTAAACGCGCTTCAAAATTTCCTCGATCTGGGCGCCGGTGACCGGGTTCAGATCGAGCCTTTGGGCACGCGCCTCTGAAAGAAAATTCGGATCTTGCATCGTCTGCTCAAAAGCCCTGCGAAGCGTGGCCACAATCTGAGGCGAAACGCCGGGCGGTGCAGCTATCGGGCGCCCCAGATATTGCGGTGTAAAGGCAAGCTCGAGCAATTGGCGGTCTTTTGCCTCTTGCACCAGATCCAAGGCGAGCGGCGCTGAATAGGCCGGGTCGCGGCTCATTCCAAGTTGCATCAAGACTTGCAATTGTCCCTTTTCAATCAGCGGATCGATGCGCGCCCTGAATGCCGCCGAAGATCCACCAGAGACATGACCATCGGCTTCACCATTCTCGACGGCCATCAGAGCTTCCTGCGAACCGGGATAGCCTGCGACAACCTTGAACCGCGTTCCCAGAACCTGATTGAGCAGAATGGGAAATGTTGTCGGACCGGAGCCCGCGCCCGTGCCGCTCATGACCAATTGACGTTGTTTGAGCTGTTCGAAATTTGAGGCGGCTTTCGTGGTCACAAGCAACAGGCCAAGATCCTGTTGAGGACTTCCGATCCAGTTGAATTCTTCAGCCTTGAATTGATAGGCGCCCTGGCTTGGCAAAAGCAAAGGCGCAAGCGCAGCCTCACGCGTAAACAGGGCAATCACCGATCCATCGCGCGCCGGAATGTTGAACAAATAATTGGCCGCCCGGACACCCCCTGCCCCCGGCATATTTCGTACAATGACGGTAGGCCGACCTGGAAGATTCTGGCCGAAATGGCGCGCAACAAGACGCGCATATTGGTCATAACCACCGCCGGCCGTATTGGCGACAATCATCTCGACAGATTTGGCCGGGAAGACATCCGATGCCAACGACGATTGTGCGCCAAGGAAGAAGGGACTGAGCAGCAGGCCCAGAGAAAGAGACCGCAGAACCAAGCGGCGCACACGCGCTGACGTTTCAGCTATCGGAAACCCATGCCGCATTTGTCCCCCTCCTCAGCCGTTTTTCTGTCGAGCACGGGGACTTTTGCCCCGATTGGCTGATCGCTTGGGAATGCTAATACATCATTGGCCAAGCCGCTACGCCGGAGCAGATTTTTCCGACCGTATCCGCACCGGGAGCCAGCTATCTGAGCCGTGGCCCCCAAAGCAGAACCGCCTGGGCCTGAATATCCGATTTCTACGGCGCATCAAAAAACCGAACACTGACGCGTCCGTTTGGGACATCGCTCCTGATCAAACATTTCTCGATTTCACGTGAATGAGGTGCCCGGCCAAAGGTCGGGCACCTGCACAATAAGCTTGATGGGTTACTCAGCAACACTCAGGCATGTGAAGCCGACATGGCATGTGCCATTATCCTTCGTCTCGACGAATTGAGGAACAAGATTGTTCGATCCAGTCCGACAATATTCGGCGTCGTGGAGGTAATGATCCCAGCGGTTTGCGCCAGTTCTCATTGTAATTCCCTCTGGCTTCGAAAGAATCAGATTACGCGCCTCGCCGCAGGTCATGCTCAACGTATTCGGCAAGGCTGCACTATAGGCAGGCCTCGGCGGTAACGTCTTGGTCGTTGCCTGCGCAAATACGGGCGTAGAAATAGAGAGAATTGTTATAAAGACCGTTGTTGTCTTCAACATATTCATTCCTCCATATCATTCGACCCTCGTATGCTGGCATGGCGCCTGTAAAACGCATTGATTTAACGCAAAATCATGGAGCAGATATGGTGCATCTCTCGGCTGCGATTATAGCGTGAACCGAGCTCTCGCTTTCGATTGACGCTCATGAGCCATTGGCAAGAACGGGAACGCGCTAGAATGCTAATGGCAAAGAAGGATAAACACGCCCACCTCTCCCGAACGCTGGAAGAAGGCGTTGACGAAAG
>CANHAW010000087.1 GCA_947458675.1 Beijerinckiaceae bacterium | reverse complement strand
GGATGATTTGATCGACGAGAGTCTTGGGGAACATCCCGACTTTCCGCTGAAAAACAGGGGCAAACTGCGAGCGGAACTGGACCAGATTCGCAAGAGCCATATTGCTTTCGATCTTGAGGAGCATGGACCTGGCATTTCTGCGGCAGGAATCGCCTTGCTCGATCCGATGGGCCGCCCCATCGCCGTCTCCATTCCGGTTCCCGCCCAGCGCTTTGCCGATCAAAGAGAAATATTGTCTAGCCAGCTCAAGCTTTTTCGCAAACGAATCCGCGCTGCGATCGCCAGATAGGCGCAGGACCACCGCGCGGAAAAAACTCTACGGATGAACATGAACATCAACATCGCCATTATCGAAGAACCCGATGAGCCCGTCGCCGCCCGGCTGCGCAGCGAACTGCCCGGCGTCACAATCAATGCCGGAACGACAGAGGCGGAGGTCCTGCCTTTCTGCGCGCAGGCGAATGTGATCATGGGCCTTGCCCAATCGATCACGCCCGCCATGGTGTCGAGCGCCAAGGGCCTGCAATGGATCCAGGCCTTGACCACCGGCGTCGATCCGCTCAAGGCGATGAAAGAGCTCGACCCGAAGATTCCGATTACCTCGGCACGCGGCATTCACGGGCCGCAAATGTCCGAACTTGCCTTTCTCTACATGCTCCATTTTGCTCGCGACTATGAGCAGATCCAGCGCGACAGGGCGCAAAAAAATTGGGAGCGTCGCCCGCAACGCCTGCTCATGAACAAGACTGTCGTGATCATTGGCGTGGGTGTCATTTCCGAAGATCTCGCCCGCTGCTGCAAGGCTTTCGGCATGCGCGTGATCGGCGTATCGGCGCGAACCTCCGCCCCGAATTTCGATGCCATCTATCCGCGCCAGCGGCTGAAGGAAGCGGCAGCGCTCGCCGACTTTCTGATCGCCATTGTGCCGCTGACGCCGGAGACGCATGGACTTGTGAATGGGGAGATATTGGACGCCATGCCGCGCCATGGCATTTTCATCAACCTTGCGCGCGGCCCGGTGGCTGACGAAAATGCCGTGATCGACCGCCTGCAGCGCAAAGTGATCGCGGGTGCCGCACTCGATGTGTTCAATATCGAACCGCTGCCACAGGACAGTCCGCTTTGGGATCTGCCGAATGTCATTCTCACGCCCCATGTCGGGGGAAAAGGCGAGAGCTATGTGGAGCAGGTCATGCCGCTGCTGACGCATAATGTGCGCGCCTTCCAGCAAGGCAGAATGCAGGATTTCAAAAACCGCGTTCAACGCTGAAAAACGAAAAAGGAAACGCTCAATGTCCATCAAGAAAATTGCCTTGGAAGAACATTTCATGGCGCCCGATTTCGTCGATTACTGGGCGATGACATTCGGCAATATATCGCCTGAACTCTCCGACAAGGCGCTTGGCGCACTCTCCGATTTCGGCGCTCGCCGCCTTGAGGACATGGACAAGAACGGAATTGAATTTGCCGTTCTCGGCCTCGCGGGACCCGGCGTTCAGGCCGAAACAAACACCGCTCTGGCGGTGCGTCGCGCACGCGAGGTGAATGATCTGCTGGCGGCGGAAGTGGCGAAAAAGCCCAACCGCTATGGCGGATTGGCCCATGTCGCCATGCAGGATGCGAAAGCCGCAGCCGATGAACTCGAGCGCTGCATCACGCAGCTGGGCTTTTCGGGCGTCATGATCAATGGCGCAACCAATGGCATGTATCTGGACGATCCGAGCGCAGAGATTTTCTGGGAAAGAGCTGCCGCACTCAAAGCGCCGGTCTATATCCACCCCAATAATCCAACCGATTATCCGGCCATGTACAAGGATCATCCGGAACTCTGGGGCCCGATGTGGAGCTGGGGCGTTGAGACGGCAACACATGCCATGCGTGTCGTGACAGCGGGCATTTTCGAGCGCTATCCCGATGCCATGATCATTCTCGGCCATATGGGCGAGGCGATCCCCTTCCAGCTTTGGCGCATCGACAGCCGATGGGCGATTGCCAATCGTCAGGGCCGGACGCTGAAAGAACCGCCGAGCCATTACATTCGCAAAAACATTATGGTGACAACGTCCGGCGTCTGCTCGGAAGAGCCCCTGCATTGCGCGATCGACGCTTTGGGGGCAGACAATGTCATGTTCTCCGCAGATTATCCGTTCGAGCGGACAATCGAGGCCAGTCAATTCATTGAAACGGCAAAGATCGATGAGGTTCTGCGGCAGAAAATCTGCTGGGATAATGCCAAGCGCATTCTCAATCTGAAAATCTGAAAAAAAGGGCGCCGGATAACCGGCGCCCTTTTCATTCATTCAGGCGTAATGCCGGCAGCCTTGATCACTTCGGCCCATCGCTTCACATCGCGCGCAATAATGTCTTTCAGGCGATCAGGCCCGCCACCGATGACCTGAAGCGCTTGCGCATCGAGTTTTGCCCTGATCTCCGGCTCCGCCAGCATAGCGTTCAGATCGGCGTTATATTTGGCGACGACATCGGCCGGCGTTCCTGCCGGGGCGAGAATGGCCCACCAATTATCAATATCGATGCCCGACACGCCGCCTTCCGTCATGGTCGGCACGTCAGGAGCCAGCGAAATACGCTTGTCGCCGGAAACAGCGAGAACCTTCACATCCCCAGCCTTTGACAGCGAGACAGCCTGCAATGCAGGCATGAACATGCCACCAATATGGCCGCCTGCAAGACCCTGCATGGCGCCCGCCAGCTGGCGATAAGGCACATGGCGCAATTGCGATTTTGATTTCTGGTTGAACAGTTCAAGCGCAATATGATGCGGCGAACCGGGGCCGGGCGAGCCGAAATTGATCTCATTCGGCTTCTTTTTGGCAAGCTCGACCAGCTCGGCAAATGTATTCACGCCAAGCGATTTATGCACCGCGCAAGCGAAGACCGAATAGACGAGACCTGCGACGGGAGCAAAATTCGCAACCGGATCGTAAGGCACGTTTTTGAACAGGCTGACATTCATCACCAGCGTATTGGCTGTGACGAGCATGGTCGTGCCATCGGGCGTTGCTCGTGCAACCGCAGATGTGCCGATATTTCCCGACGCGCCGACGCGATTGTCGACGATAATCGTCTGCTTCCATTTCTGCTGCAAATATTGCGCAGCAAGTCGACCGATCGTATCGGGACCGCTGCCGGCGCTGAAGGGAACGATGAAGGTAATATTCTTGTCGCCGCCTGCGACTTGCGCCTGAGCCTGGCCGGCAAGACCGGCAAGGCTGACGCCGCCCAGCATATTGACGACATGACGGCGCGTGAATGGACTGAAAGCCATGGAAAAGCTCTCCGGGGTTTCCTCGAATGACGGCCGGTATTCCGGCTCACAAATGCATTGTAGAGGCGGCCACACACAAGGGAAGCGCTTTTCCCCATCGCGGCATCATTGTACCGCGATGCGGGGCAAGACAGGCTGATGCGCCGATCAATTGGCGGGCGGGCGTACGATTTGGCGGGCGCGCTGAAGAATCTCAGGCGGCGTTTGATAGGCTTTCTGCAGAATGGCCAGAACCTCCTCGCCCGTCACCGGCGAGACTTCGAGCCCCTGCTTCTCGGCCTCCGCCAGAAAAGCCGGATCCTTCATCGTGTCGAGAAAACCCTTGCGCAGAGCGGCAAGCCGATCTGCTGGAATGCCGGGCGGAGCGGCAAAGGGAAAAGCCGTCAATTGGCGCGAGAAAATCAATTCGAGAACCTGCCGATCTTCGGCATTTTGAGCCAGATCGACGACCAGAGGCACATCGGGATAATCGGGGTGTTTCGACAAGGCGAGCTGCACATGCATGTCGATGCTTTTTTCCTTCAACCATGCCGGGCGAGTCGAACGCAAAGTGCTGATCGATGAGCCGCCCATGCCATCGACCTCATTGCGCTCAATGGCCAGCATGAAATCGCCAGACCCCTGATAGCCCGTCACCACTTTCAATTTGGTGCCGGCAATGGCGTTGAGGACAAAAGGATAGATGGCACTGTCCGCACCCAGACCGCTGGCAGGCACCGTCATCACACGCTGACGCAGATCGTCGATAGATTTGAAGCCTTTTGTCTTTGGTGCATAGACAAGGCTCACTTCCGATGCCGGGCTGCCGATCCAGTTCAATTTCAATGCGTCGAACTGAACACCTTGGGAATCGAACAGGGGTTGGGTTGGAATGCTGCGCGAGAAAGTGGCGATCTGCGAACCATCTTTGGGCGCATTGCCATAGATGAAATTCGCCGCCGCCATTGAGCCCGCGCCCGGCATATTGCGGATCACGATGGTCGGATTGCCCGGTATGTAACGACCCATATGGCGCGACATGGAGCGGGCATAAACATCATAACCGCCACCGACGCCGAAACCCACGACAATCGTCATGCCTGACTGCTTGTAGAAATCAGCCATGGGGTCCGCCTGCGCGGGGATCGCGCCCCATGCCAGCAATGGCGCCATTGCAAAAGCCAGTCGCTTCATCGTGCTTGCCTCATCGCCAGAGAAAATATCAGCCAAAATCGGGAATATTTTTCACCGGCTTCGGATCCAGATTAAACAGGCGCGCTGCATTGCCACCCAGAATATTGCGCTTCGATTGCTCGTTCAGGAACGGCAGATCATAGATCACGCCCGGCAGATCGAAATCCCAATGCGGATAATCCGACGACCAGACGAGCTGCGTATCCGCCTTGATCATCTTGAATGTCGCTTCAAGAATGGAGGGATCGTCAGGCATTTCCATGGGCTGCGTCGAATAGAACATTTCCTGCATATATTCGCTGGGCTTGCGCTTGAGCGAGGGGCAATCGGATGTGCGCATCATGTAGGAATGATCGAGCCGCTGCATCAGCGAATAGGCCCAGGTCAGGCCGCTTTCGATCCAGATCGTTTTCAATTTGGGGAAACGCTCCGGAATACCATTCACCACCCAATTGGTGAGATGCACCATGTTGAACCACATGAAGCCCAAAGCATGGACGGAGATGAATCGGTTCAGCAAATTGAGCGATTGATCGTTCCAATTATAGGCGGCATGGAAGGAGATCGGCTTGCCCATTTCCTCCAGCAGGCGATAGGTTTTCATATAGGCATTGTCATGCACCGGCTTGTAGCGTGGCGCCGTGACCATAAAGCCGACAACGCCCTTCTTGTCGCCGAAATCCTGCACCATTTTATAGGTCGCCTCAGGATCGTTGAACGGCAGATAGAGCATCGAAATGATGCGCGGCTCTTGCGCCAGAATGCGCTCGCACAGCCAGCGATTATAGGCGCGGCTCAAGGCCACTTCGATCTCGACTTGCGGATGCGTACCAAGGAAGAGCATGGGCGTGGGAAACAGGCAGGCGTAATCGACGCCCATTGCATCCATCCAGCGTGTCGTCGTGACAATGTCGCGATGCTTTTCGCCAGCCTCAACCTTCTCATGCTTGCGCAGCCAATGCCGTGTGATGCGGCCTGAAATATCCTGATAACCGACAGATCCGCCGAGCATGCTCGAGCGCCCGCCGCGCTTTGCCGATTCGACAAAGGAACGGCGCAAGACGGGGCTTTCAATATATTCGAAAACCTCATTATAGGATTCGCTTTCATAATGATGCGAATCCATATCGACGATCAAAAAGTCCTGGTAATTGCGCTTGCGCGCTTGCTGGGCGGCTTTGGCGAGCGATTCCGACGACGAGAATTTGTCGAAGCGGAGTTCCCGCACATCGTTGACAGGTGTCTGGATGTTCATTGCGTTTTGCTCCACTCAAGCCATGACATAAAGGTTGCCGTCGCGCACAAGCGTCTGATACTGGCGCAGCTTTTTCTTGCGATCGCCGGCGCATTCGCCGGTCTTCAGATCATATTCCCACCCATGCCAGGGACAGACGAAATGCATTTCGTCAGAGAAAACCTGGCCCTGATAGACGCGATCCTCGCCGATCACATCGACCACTTTGGGGATCATAATGCCCTCGCATGCCGGGCCGCCTGAATGAAGGCAGGTGTTCGAATAGGCGTAAAACGCGCCGTCATGATGAAAGACCCCGATATCTGCAGGACCAGCCCGCACGAGCCGGCGATCCCCATCGGGGAATTCCGAAATTTTTGCGACGAAAACCTCAGCCATCAGTCTGCCCCCATTCAGTCGATATCTGTTTTTCTTATTCGTTCCATTCCAGCAATTGCGCTGCTTTCTTGAGAATGTCGGGCGGCGTTGCCGCGACACGTTGCACAATGGCGGTCACTTCCTCGCCGCTTTGCGGGCGCAACATCATGTCGAGCTTCTGCGCTTCGGCGAGAAAATTCTTGTCCTGCATTGTTGCGGAATAGGCCTTGCGCAAAATGGCAAGTCTTTCGGCTGGAACATCGGGCGAAACCCAATGGGCATAGCCCAGAAAAGTCGGCAGACTGACAAGAGTGACGATCTGCTTGTTCGTTTCCCCCTGCACGAGTTCAAGCAACAGGGGCACATCCGGCAATTCCGGCTCGCGCTCCATGCCGATCTGCACGAGAACAGAAATCTTCTTCTGATCCAGCCAGTCCTTATTGCTGCTCTTGAGACTGGCCCAGGCATTGCCGCCGCGCCCCTCGACTTCGCCGCGCTCCAGCGCGAGATGAACTTCGCGACTGCCGCCAGAATAGCCGTGGATGATCTTGAATTTCGTCCCGAGCAGATTGTTGATCAGCGTCGGGAAAATATGGGAATCGGAATTGGTGCCCGTGCCGCCCAGCATGACTTGGCGTTGCTTGGCGGCCTCGATCGTTTTCACATCGCTTGTGTGCCATGTGTAAAGAAGGCCGTTCGATCCGCCCATCGAGCCGATCCAGGCAAGTCTTGCAGCCTGAAATTGCGCTGCCTTGCCGCCGAGCAATTGATACATCGGCATATTCTGATTGACTGCCGCAATAGTCGTGCCGTCGCGCGGCGCTGAATTATAGACGTGATTGGCTGCGCGCACGCTGCCCGCACCTTCAAGATTCTGAACAACCACATTGGGTTGGCCGGGAATATATTGTCCGATATGCCGGCTGAGCAGACGTGCATAGAGATCGTAACCGCCGCCGGCGCCAAAGCCGACGATAACATTCACGGACTTGCCCTTGTAAAAATCCTGCTGGGCCAGCGCCGTCTGCGGCCCGATAAGGCCGAGCAGGATCGCGCCCGCAACGGCAAGGCGCTTCGACAATATTCTGCATGATACAGATCGGCCCGCGTCAGCTTGCCAAAGCATCGGCTCCTCCCATGGTCTTGTCGTTTTCCTTCAGCTTATCCGAGAGCTCACGTCTGTCCAGAGGCACCCAAGGAGAACCCAAAGACCGAAACGACACCAGAACGTGAGCGCCGCACCCCTCGGAGACCCCTCTGCGCGTGTTGACACGGCCCGCGCGGGGCTCCTAGCTTTTCCCAAACAAACGGGCAAAGGCCTGTCAAAAGGGGAGAAAACATGTCCAGGAAGCTTTCGGTCGCCATTGTCGGCGCGGGTATGGGCGGCCTTGCCGCCGCAACAACTTTGCGGCAGGTGGGAATTGAGGTGAAGGTCTACGAGCAGGCGCAGAGATTTTCGCGCATCGGGGCCGGCATCCAGATGCTTCCCAATTCATCGCGC
>CANHAW010000086.1 GCA_947458675.1 Beijerinckiaceae bacterium | reverse complement strand
GGCTGTCGCCGCGCTGGACGGTGACGCTGCGCACTTCCGGCACGACGGCATGGGCCGCATCGCCCGGCTTGGCGGGCGCCGGCGCGGGCGCGGCCACTTGTGGCGGAGCTGGGCGCTCGGGATAATCGAAGGGCACTTCCGCCTGCGCCAATATTTTGCCGGCGGCATCGATCTGATCGGCGCGCACAAGATAGGCGCCGCTTTTCATGCCGCGCTCGACTTTTAAGGACCAGCGCCCCTCCTTGTCGGCCTCGACCGTCGCCACGGCGACGCCATTCAGCGACAGGCGCACGGTCGCGCCGGGGGCAGCCGTTCCCGTCGCATAGAAGCCGCCCGATTCATCGGCCTCGGCGCTGCGAATTCTGAGCGCCGGGCTCGGCGCAGACGGCGCCGGCGGCCTGTCGGAGAGAATGCGGGTCGCAACGCCAGGCTCAGACAGCGCCACCACGACTTCTGCGCTGCGCTCGGCCGGCACCACAATCGTGACGGACTGGCCCTGCATGCCGGCAGCACTGCCCTCGACATCCAGCGTCAGCAAATGTTCGCCAGTGCCAAGCGCGCGCGGAACCAGAGCAAAATGGCCGTTTTCATCGGCCTTCGTCTCCCCGATCACGACGCCCTTATTCCGCAAGCGCACGACGGCGCCCGGCGCGGCACGACCGGCAATCACCGCCTCGCCGCCCGGCTCGACGCGCACAATATCGAAGGAGGGCCTCACATCCGGGCGAGCGGGCGCGCGCGGGGCTTGCGCCTCCTGCGGGCTCGTGCTCGCCTGAGCCGGTGGATTGGCAGCAGGTGGATTGACCAGAGGTGAATTGGAAATGGGAGTGGACGGAGCGCTGCCGGCAAAAAGCCGCGGATTCTGGTCGATGACCTGCCATGCCAGAAAGGCGACGGCCGCCACCGCCAGCGCCGTTGAGACACCGAAAAGCCAAGCCTTGGATCGACCGTGCATTTCCATCCTCGCAAAACCTTGTGCACTCGAAGATTAGTCCGAGCTTGCCGCGAAAGCCAGAGGCCAGCCTTGACCATGACATATGACGGGGCGAAAGAGGAACAATGACACAGATTCGAAACATATGCGTCTATTGCGGCTCCGCCCAAGGCGACGATCCTGTTTTCCTCGAAGCCGCAACGGCGCTCGGCGCCTCGCTTGCCGCCCATGGCATCGGCCTCGTTTATGGCGGTGGCGACAATGGCTTGATGGGGGCCGTCGCACGCGCCACCCTTGCCAATGGCGGCCATGTGACCGGGGTCATTCCGGGCTTTTTGCGCAAACGCGAAAACATGCTCGAAGAAGCCCAAGAACTGGTGCTTGTCGATGACATGCACACACGAAAGCGCATCATGTTCGAGCGCGCCGATGCTTTTGTGGCGCTGCCCGGCGGCATTGGAACATTGGAAGAACTGGTCGAACAATTGACCTGGGTGCAACTGGGTCGCCATACAAAGCCCGTGCTGATCGCCGATGTCGGCGGTTTCTGGAAACCGCTGCTCTCGCTCTTTGCCCATATGCGCGAAAGCGGTTTCATCCGGGCGCAATTCGAATTGCGCTATATGGTCTCGGAAAAAATTGTCGACGTTATTCCCATGCTGCAGCGCGCAGCCGAAATGACAGAGCGCAGCGGCCATGAAGTGACCAGCATCGACCAGCGTTTTTAGGCGCCGGCCTTCATCAGCTTGTAATTGATTGCATCCAGCAGAGCCTGGAAGGATGCATCAATAATATTGGCCGAGACGCCGACGGTGGACCAGCGATTGTCCTCGCTGTCGCCGAGCTCAATGAGCACACGCGTCACCGCATCCGTGCCGCCCTGAAAGACGCGCACGCGATAATCGAGCAATTCAATATCCTCAATATAAGCCTGATATTTTCCGAGATCCTTGCGCAAAGCCAGATCGAGCGCATTGACCGGGCCGTTACCTTCCGCAACCGAAATCATGGTCTGGCCATCGACCACAATTTTCACCACGGCTTCAGAAACGCTGACCAGATCGCCATCGGCATTATGGCGGCGCTCCATCACGACGCGAAAACGCTCGACATCGAAATAGGCAGGAACCTCGCCAAGCATGCGCCGCGCCAGCAATTCGAAAGACGCATCCGCGCCCTCATAGGCATAGCCCAGAGCCTCTTTCTCTTTCACCTCGTCGAGCAGGCGGCTCACGCGCGGATCGTCTTTCGAGACGACGACGCCCAGACGATCGAGTTCGGCCAGAATATTCGATTTGCCTGCCTGATCGGAGACAAGAACCTTGCGCCTGTTGCCGACGCTCTCAGGCGTCACATGCTCATAGGTGCGCGGATCTTTTAAGACGGCAGAGGCATGAATGCCCGCCTTGGTCGCAAAGGCCGATGCGCCGACATAGGGCGCATGCCGGTTGGGCGAGCGATTGAGCAATTCATCCAGCGTATGGCTGAGCTTGGTGAGCTGCGCGAGACTTTCTTCGCTCACGCCGATCTCGAATTTCTCCGCATAATCCTTTTTCAGCAAAAGGGTCGGAATGAGCGTGACGAGATTGGCATTGCCGCAACGCTCGCCCAATCCATTCAGCGTGCCCTGAATCTGTCGCGCGCCGGCCCGCACGGCGGCCAGCGAATTGGCGACGCCATTGCCTGTATCGTCATGGGCATGAATGCCCAGATGATCGCCGGGAATGATTTTCACAACCTCGCCGACAATGCGCTCGATTTCATGGGGCAGCGTGCCGCCATTCGTGTCGCAGAGCACGATCCAGCGCGCACCATTATCATAGGCCGTCTTGGCGCAGGCCAGCGCATATTCGGGATTGGCCTTGTAGCCATCGAAAAAATGCTCGCAATCGAGAATGGCCTCGCGCCCGGCCTTGCGCACATGCGCGATGGAATCGGCAATGCCCTCGATATTTTCCTCAAGCGTGCAGCCAAGCGCGACATGGACGTGATAATCCCATGTCTTGGCCACAAATGTGATCGTATCCGCCTTGGCATCCAGCAGCGAGGCAATGCCCGGATCGTTGGCAGCCGAGCGCCCTGCCCGTTTGGTCATGCCGAAGGCTGCAAATTTGGCCTTGATCTGCGGGCGTTTTGAGAAAAATTCCGTATCGAGCGGATTGGCGCCGGGATAACCGCCCTCGACATAATCAATGCCCAGAAGATCGAGCAGCCTGGCGATCTGGCGTTTGTCGGCGAGCGAAAAATCGACGCCTGTCGTCTGTGCGCCGTCTCGAAGCGTCGTGTCGAAGAGGGTCAGGCGTTCGCGGGTCATTGGATCGTTCCCGTGGCAGCGAGTTCTTTCATCATCGTCATATAGCCGAGCCATTCATCTTCAATGATCCGGGTATTCCGACTCTGCAAAACATAGCCGCGCTGCTTGAAAAAGGGTTCTGCCGTATCGCTGGAATCGACCGTGATTTTCTTCGCGCCGCGTGCGCCGGCCAATTTCTCCAGCGCATCGCAAAGGGCCGTGCCCACACCCTCGCGCACGGCACTCGGCAGGACATAAAGCAGGTCTATGGCCTCATTGTCGCGCAGCGAGGCAAAGCCAACCGGATCGCCCTCGATCAGGGCCACAAGCGTGAGACTTTCGGCAAGACGTTTGCCGAATGTCTGTTCGTCTTCGGCCAGCGACATCCAGGCAAAGCGCTGCTCGTCGGTATATTCTTCCGCCGTCAATTCATCGATGGCCGCAGCATAGATGGAGGCAAGAAGCGGCGCGTCGGCGGGCAGATAGGGGCGCAAAGCGATGGTCATTGCTTCACCTCCCATGTGGTGATCGCTTCGCCATTGGCGCCTTTGCCGTCTTTCAGCTGCACGCCCTTCGCCAGAAGCTCGTCGCGAATGCGATCGGATTCAGCCCAGTTCTTCTGCGCACGCGCATCGAGACGGGCTGCAATCAGGCGTTCGATCTCCGCCTTGAATTGCGGATCGAGATTTTCGCCTGCGCTTTCACCCGCACGGGCAAACCATTCTTGTGTGTCGAAGCCAAGCCATGTGGCCGTATTGGCCAGATTTTGCGCCGCCGAATAATCATGGCGCGCAGCTTTGGCGAGCTCTGCGAGCGCGGCAAAGGCCGCTGCTGTATTGAGATCGTCGAGCAAAGCCGCAATCACGCTGACATGGGGCGCGGGCTGTGCTGCTGAAATTTTGTGTCGTGCGACAAGCTCAGACCAATTTTCCAGTGTCTTCTGCGTTTCATCGAGCGCGCGCGCCGTCCAGTCGATGGGCTGGCGGTAATGTGTGCGCAGCATGGCAAGCCGCAGCACATCGCCCGACCATGCTTTGCCGCCGAATTGATCGCTCGCCAGCAATTCGTGAATCGTCACGAAATTGCCGAGGCTCTTCGACATTTTCTCGCCTTCGACCTGCAGGAAGCCATTGTGCATCCAGACATTGGCCATGACAGAATGACCGAAAGCGCAGCGCGACTGGGCGATTTCATTTTCATGATGGGGAAAGACAAGATCAATGCCGCCGCCATGAATATCAAAAGTCTCGCCCAAATGTTTCCAGCTCATCGCGGAACATTCGATATGCCAGCCGGGCCGTCCACGGCCCCAGGGCGAATCCCAGCCGGGCTCGCTCTCTTTCGATGGCTTCCAGAGCACGAAATCCATTTCGTCGCGCTTGTAGGAGGCGACATCGACACGCGCACCCGCGATCATCTCATCGAGCGGGCGGCGTGACAGCTGTCCGTAATCGGCCATGGCGGGCACGGAGAAAAGCACATGGCCATCGGCCGCATAGGCGTGGCTTGAGGCAATCAGTTTTTCGATGATCGCGATCATCTCGGCAATATGCTCGGTCGCGCGCGGCTCGACATCGGGCTTGAGGCAACCCAAAGCCGCAACATCCTCATGGAAAATGCGCGCGGTTTCTTCCGTCAGCTCGCGGATGGTGATGCCGCGCTCGGCGGCGCGCGCATTGATCTTGTCATCCACGTCGGTGATGTTGCGCACATAAGTGACATGCGTCTCGCCATAGAGATGGCGCAGCAGGCGATAGAGCACATCGAAGACGATGATCGGGCGCGCATTGCCGATATGGGCAAAATCATAGACGGTCGGCCCGCAGACATACATGCGCACATGCGACGCATCGATCGGGCAGAAATCTTCCTTCTGCCGGGTCAGCGTATTGTAGAGCCGCAATTGCGGAGCCTGAGACATGGTTTCCCCTTCGGACCTGCTGGCCGGGGGCTTTGCTTCTCATGAAGAAGGTCTTGGAAACAAGACGGCACCAGCCAGCAGATGGGCTAGCTGATAATAATCCGGCAGATGATGCAGGTGTGGCGCGTCATGAAAATTACCATGGGACAGGCGGAGGGCTGCGTCAAGCGCCGTGCCCCCTCTGGCCGGCGGGCGCCAAGGTTAAGATTCTTTTCAATGAATCCTGCCAATTCTAGCCGTTCATTCAGGCTTTCTTGACCCTCAGGCCCGCCCATGCGCCGCATTGCCCTTTTCGCCGCCTCCATCCTGCTGGCCCTGCCGACCCTTCCGGCCTCGGCAGACCAGACCTTCATCATCCCCCGCGACGAGGGCTATGGCATCGGCGAATGTTTTGCCACGGGCGCCCCCTGCGCCCGGATTGTGGCTGATGCCTGGTGCGCCGCCATGGGCCGCGGGCCGTCCGTCTCCTTCGGCCTGCAAACGCCCGGCGTCGAGCGCATCAGCACGCGCAACAAGGGCGGCTATGTGGTGACCTGCAGCTGAAGATCAATCCTTGATCCAGTCCGCGCATTTCGGCGTGTCGCCCGCCCCGCCCCAGGGCATGATCGGCACGGTGGAAGTGGAGTTTTTGGGCGAGCCTTCGATCAGCCGGTCGGTATAGACCATATAGACAAGCGTATTCCGCTTGGCGTCGCAGCCGCGCACGATCTGCATTTTCTTGAAGACCAGCGAGCGGCGCTCGCGGAAGACGACATCGCCCTGCTCGCTTTTTCCCGTGAAGCGCACAGGTCCGTGCTGGCGGCAGGCCAGCGAAATGTCGGAGACTTCCTCAGCCACGCCAAAAGCCCCGGCGAGCCCGCCGCGCTCGGGCACCGTATACCAGCAGGCCACCCCCTCGATGAGCGGATCATCGATCCCGTAGGTCGCCAGTTTGTCGTTTGGCGTCAGCAGTTTGAACACGGTGGACTTGCGGAAGATCAGGTCTGGACCCTCCGAGGCCATGGCTCCGGTCACAGCCAAAAGGCTGAGTGCAATGACGGCAAAGCTGCTGTTTCGCATCATCTCGATCTCGTCTCCGCGTCCCGGCTCTGATATGGGAGACGCAAGCCCGCGGGAAAAGATCGAGAGGCCTGCCATTTTGCCGCCACCTTGGGCGCGCACAGGAAGGGCCGTTCGAGCGGGCAAGCAATGTTTGCGGAGAGAGGCATGATGGCGGAGCAAAAGACGGGAGGCATGGCGCTGCAGGCGCGCATCGGCCGCACCATCGCCGCCATGTCGCTTGTCATCGGCCTTGTTGCCAGCGATGGCGCAGCCATTGCGCAATCGGTCGATTGCAATCGCCTGCAGCAGCAGATCGTGGCGCTGGGCCCGCCGGGCATGGGCGCCGACCCGCTGCGCGCAGAACAATTCCGCGATGCCGTGCAACGCCAGCAAACCGAGCTTGAGCGCACGGCGGCCTATGCCAATTCGATCGGTTGCGGCCGGCGGCAGTTTCTCTTTTTCGGCGATGCGCCGCCGCGCGAATGCGGCCAGATCGAGCAGCAGATCTCGCGCATGCGCAATAATCTTGAACAATTGCGCCAGCAGGCGCAGCAGGCGAGCGGCGATGAAACTTTGCGCCGCGATCTCACCGCGCGCTATGAAGCGGCTTGCCGCAATCCTGGACCGTCGGGCCCGCTCGGACTGATCGAGGCCTTGTTCGGCGGCCGTTCGCCTTTGCGCAATGCGCCGGGCGAAGATGACTTTCTGTCGCAGGAAGACATGACACCCGGCAGCGGCGCATTCGCCGTTTGCGTGCGCAGCTGCGATGGCGGTTTCTTCCCCGTGTCTTATTCGGCCAATCGCATGCGCTATCAGGAGCTCGGCGAACTCTGCCAGGCCATGTGCCCGAATGTGGAGACGCAGCTCTTCACCATGGCCTTTGGCCGCGAGATCGAACAGGCTGTCTCGGCCGATGGCAGGCCCTATACGTCCCTGCCCAATGCCGGTCGCTTCCGCACGAAATTCGATCCCGCCTGCACGTGTAAAAAAGCCGATCAGAGCTGGGCCGAAGCCCTTGCCAATGCTGAGCGCATGCTGGGCCGCGAAAGCCGCCGCGACCAGATCGTTACGCCCGAGCGCGCGGCTGAATTGTCGCGCCCGCAACAGCAGCGCAACACGACGCGCGCACCGGCCAAGCCCGATCCCAAAGCGGTGCAGCGTCAGGAACAGGAAATCGCAGCCGAGGCCGCGCGTGGCGCACAGGCACCGACCGCTTCGCGCGATTCCGCCGGCATTGCCGTCGGCGGCACAAATTCAGGCTCGAATTATTCTCTGAGCGACGGCACAACGCGCGAAGTTACGGGGCCGGATGGGACGAGCCGGCGTGTGCGCACAATCGGGCCTCAGCTTTAGAGCGTCCGATCAACGGCAAGACTACGGCAAGACCAGGGCCCTGATCGCGTCCGGTTAGCGCCAGCCGTAGCGGATGAAACAAGGTGCGCCCCTTGCGTCCCCAT
>CANHAW010000085.1 GCA_947458675.1 Beijerinckiaceae bacterium | reverse complement strand
TGGCTGTCGTGCTCGACCGCAGCGCCAGCCAGTCGATCCGCGAGCGCCGCGCGCAGACCGACAAAGCGCGCGCCGAGATCGAAAAGAATTTCGCTGCACTCGGTCATGTCGATCTGCGCTTTATCGATGGCGGCGGCGTCGATTCCGGCAATGACGGCACGCGGCTTTTTGCATCTCTCAATGCAGCTTTGGCCGATGTGCCGCCAGAGCGCATCGGTGGCGCGTTTCTCGTCACCGACGGCGTGGTGCATGATATTCCTGCCAATGTCGGTGCGCTTGGTTTCAATGCGCCGCTGCATGTTTTCATCACGGGGCGCGAGGGCGAGCGCGACCGCCGCATCGAGCTGGTCGAGGCGCCGCGCTTCGGTCTCGTCGGCAAAGAAATCAGTGTCGGTATTCGCGTCCATGATACGGGCGGTTCCAACGAGCCCGTGGCGGTGCGCCTGCGTCGCGATGGCGTTAATGTCGCAAATCTGCGCCTGCGCCCCGGCCTGCTTGTGCGCGTGCCTGTGCTCATCGATCACGGCGGGCCGAATGTGCTCGAATTCGAAGCCGCTGCTTTGCCCGAAGAATTGACCGACATCAACAACAAGGCCGTGCTGACGGTTGAGGGTGTGCGCGACAAGCTGAAAGTTTTGCTGGTGTCGGGTGAGCCCCATTCAGGCGAGCGCACCTGGCGCAATCTTCTGAAGTCCGATGCCAATGTCGATCTCGTCCATTTCACCATTCTGCGCCCGCCGGAAAAGCAGGACGGAACGCCGATCAGCGAATTGTCGCTGATTGCTTTTCCAACCAGCGATCTGTTCGGGCGGCGCATTCGCGATTTCGATCTGATCATCCTCGATCGTTATTCGAACCAGACCATTCTGCCTTCGGTCTATTTCGAAAATATGGTGCGCTATGTGCGCGAGGGTGGCGCCTTGCTGATTGCTGCCGGGCCGGATTTTTCCGGTCCCGATGGTTTGTTCTATTCGCCGCTGGGCAAGATTTCGCCGGCGCGCCCGAGCGCGATTATCGAGCGTCCCTTCCGCGCGCAGATTTCGGAGGATGGGCGCAAACATCCCGTCACGCGCGCGCTGCCGGGCTCGGAGAACTCGCCGCCGGCGTGGAGCGAATGGTATCGTCAGGTCGCAGCCGAGCGCCTGCGCGGCACAGCGATTTTGAACGGTGTCGACAATCAGCCGCTCGTGCTTCTCTCGCGCGAAGAAAAGGGCCGCGTCGGCCTGATGCTGTCCGATCAGATCTGGCTTTGGGCGCGCGGTTTTCAGGGCGGCGGGCCTCATCTCGATCTCATGCGCCGCATGGCGCATTGGTTGATGAAAGAGCCCGAGCTTGAAGAAGAAGCTCTGCGTGCCACAGCGCGCGGGCGCGAGATCACCATCACGCGCCAGACGTTGAAAACGCAAACGGAGCCCGTCACGCTCACGGGCCCGAATGGCGCAAGCCGGCAGGTGAGCCTCGCGCAAGGCGAGCCCGGCCTGTCGCAAGCCCTCGTCAATGTCGAGGATTTCGGGCTTTATCGCATCAGCGATGGCGAATTGTCGGCTTTGGTGAATGTCGGGCCGGAAAATCCGCGCGAATTCCAGAATGTGGTTTCCACCACTGAGCGTCTGCGTCCTCTTGCCGAGGCAAGTGGCGGCACGGTGCGGCGCATTTCAGCTGGCGCCAATGATGAGATTCAAATCCCGCGTCTTGTCGCCATGCGCGAAGCGCTTGTTTATGGCGGCGCAGATTATGCCGCGGTGAAGCGCACAGGTTCCAGCATTGTCACCGGCATTGGCGTGTCATCGCTTGCCATCGGCTTTATCGGCCTGATCGCTTTGCTGGGCGGAATCATTCTGGGCTGGATCGGCGAGAGCCGCCGACGCAAGGCCTGATCGTCGCAGCTCTCACGTCGCGCGCGTGACAGCGCCTTGCACACCGTCGAAGGCGCCGGGTGCAAGTTCGCAATAGAGCAGGCGTGCGGGATCGACGGGGCCGGGCATGGCGAGGCGCCCCATCGGCACGCGCTTGAAACCGGCGCGGCTGTAATAGGGTTCATCGCCAACCAGAATGACGAGTCTGTGGCCGGCCTCGCGCGCTGCATCGAGCGAGCGCGTCAGCAATCGCTCGCCAATGCCGCGCGAGCGAAAGGCGGGCTCGACGGTGAGCGGGCCAAGCAGCAATGCGGGTGCACCGCCGCAGCGAATTGCCGTCATGATATTTGCGCCGACAAGAAAAGTGCCGACGCGTGCGACAAAGGACAGGCCGGTGACCGGCGGCAGGCCTTCGCGCAGACGATAGGCGGTGCGCGTGAAACGGCCCGGCCCGAAAGCGCGTTCATCGAGCTTTTCGATTTGCGACAGATCGGCTGGTGTGATCGGGGTGATGTCGAGCGTGAGTTCGGTCATGGTGCGATCCTTGTTGCGGCAAAGCAGATCAAGGCGCCCCGAAAGGGCGCCGGTCAGTCAGCTTCGTCGCTGGCGGATCGGGCTCGTCATGTTCATGAGCGTCCCTTTAACAAGGCGGGGGCGGGGTGGCAATGTCACCAGAGCGGCGCAGGCCGTGCGCCGGAGAGCACTTCCGCTACGCGCCGGCGCGTCGGTTCGGTCGTCTCGGCTGGCAGGGCATCGGTGGCGAAAAAGCCAAACTCGCGGATTTCGAGCCGGGACGGCCTATGGTCTGTCTGCGTAAAGGCGCGCGCGACATAAAGCGCGACATGGTCGCGCCGCGCCATGCGCTCGTTGAGATAGAGGCCGAAGAGCTCCGCCTCACCGGCAAGGGCGAGGCCCGTTTCCTCGTGCACTTCGCGCACCAGCGCGGCATGGGCCGTCTCGCGCGGCTCGATGGCCCCGCCGGGCATGTGCCAGCCCTCCACATAGGAATGGCGCACCAGGCAGATGCGGCCCTGCGCATCGAAGACCATGGCGCGCACGCCCATGGTGAGCGGGCGGGTGAGGCGGGCGATCAGGGGCAAAGCGGCCTTGGCTGCCCCATGAAAGAGGCGCTTCATGGATCCAATCCGGCCCATGCGGCGTAGGGCTGAGGCTCTTCCTTTTTCTTTAGAAGCATTCTAAACAATCCTGTATCTCTCCGGGAGCCTGTCCGTGAAAAGCTTCGCCGATCTCTCCGCCCGCGAAATTCTTGCCGTCGCCATTGCCTCCGAGGAGGAGGACAGTCGAATCTACGCCAGTTTCGCCGAGGATCTTGCTGAAAGATATCCTGCCTCCGCCAAAGTGTTTGAGGAAATGGCGGAAGAAGAGCGCGCCCATCGGCACATGCTGCTCGAAATGTATGAGGCCCGCTTTGGCAAAAATCTGCCGCCGATCCGCCGCGAGGATGTGAAGGGCTTTTTGAAGCGTCGCCCGATCTGGCTGACCAAAAATCTGTCGCTCGATACAATCCGCAAGGAAGCGGAGAATATGGAATATCAGGCAGCGCGTTTTTATGAGCGCGCGGCCGAACAGACCACCGATGTCGATATTCGCAAATTGCTCGGCGATCTCGCCGAAGTGGAAAAAAGCCACGGACGCCATGCGGGCGATCTCGAAAAAACTCTTTTGACGGAAGATGCCAAAGCAGAAGAGGCAGCGACCTCGCATCGCGTCTTCGTGCTGCAATATGTGCAGCCGGGCCTCGCCGGTCTGATGGATGGTTCGGTCTCCACACTCGCGCCGCTCTTTGCTGCCGCTTTCGCCACCCACAGCAATTGGGAGACGTTTCTGGTGGGCATGGCAGCCTCCATCGGCTCGGGCATCAGCATGGGCTTTACGGAGGCTCTGTCGGACGATGGGGCGCTCACCGGGCGCGGCAGTCCCTGGCTGCGCGGCACGATCTGCGGCCTGATGACGACTTTGGGCGGCGTCGGCCATACATTGCCCTATCTCGTGCCCGATTCATGGGCCAATGCCTTCTGGATCGCGACCAGCATTGCAGCCTTTGTCGTTTTCGTTGAGCTCTGGGTGATCGCCTGGATCCGGGCGCGTTACATGGACACGCCCTTCCTGCAGGCGGTCTTCCAGATCGTTGTCGGAGGCGTGATCGTGCTGGCGGCCGGCATATTGATCGGTGGCGCTTGACGGGGAAAGAGCAAGAGGCGAGACAGTCGCCCGTGACTTTTCGCCTTGCCCATCTCTCCGATGCCCATATCGGCCCGATCCCGCGCCCGCGCGGACGCGAGCTTATTGGCAAGCGCCTGACCGGCTATCTCAACTGGCGGCGGCGCGGGCGCATTCACAATATGGATGTGCTGGCGAGAATCGTCGCCGATCTGCGCGCGCAAAATCCCGATCACATCGCCATGACGGGCGATATTCTGAATATCGGTCTGCCGGCTGAATTTCCTTTTGCCAGCGCCTGGCTCGAAACATTGGGCGATCCGAAGGATGTGTCCTTTGTGCCGGGCAATCACGATGCCTATGTGCGCTCTTCGCTCGCGCATCTGGAGACGACATTCGCGCCCTGGACGCAGGCCGATCTCGTCAGCAATCAGCGCTATCCCTATTTGCGCCTGCGCGACGACATTGCCTTGATCGGCCTGTGCTCGGGCGTGCCGACAGCGCCGCTTCTCGCATCGGGAAAGCTTGGGCCCGACCAGCGCAATCGTTTTGAAATTGCGCTCGCCGAAGCGCGCGCCAATGGCCATATGCGCGTGGTGATGATCCATCATCCGCCGCATAATAAAGGCGCGACGCCGGGGCGCGGCCTGACGGATTCACGTCATTTCGAGGCCATGATTGCCAAATATGGCGCCGAGCTTGTCATTCACGGCCATAACCACCGTCATTCGATTGCCCATATTGCCGGGCCTGACGGGCCTGTGCCGGTTGTCGGCGTGGCCTCCGCTTCCGCTGTTCCGGGATCGGAGCGTCATCGTGCCGCCTGGCACATGTATGAAATCGCCCGCCAGGGAAGCAAATGGCAGATCGAAGGCACGATCCGCGGCATGAAGGGCGACAGCGAAGAGATTGTCGAGATCGGCCGGTTTGCGCTCTAGGCCGTTCCCACTTCTCCCGCGCTTGCGGGGGAGGGGCGCGCATGACGATGGTCGCCTCTATACTGTCGCTGAAAAGCGAATCGGATTTGGCGCATGAAGCCTGCGAAGAAAAAGGCCCGTTTCTGGGACTTCTGGATCGACCGCGGCGGCACGTTCACCGATGTGATCGGCCGCGATCCTGCGGGCCGTCTGCATGTTGCAAAACTTCTGTCTCAAAATCCGGATCAATATTCCGATGCGGCGGTCGCCGGCATTCGCCGTCTGCTGGGGCTGGCCGACGATGCCAAAATTCCCGACGGTCTTGTTGCCCATGTGAAAATGGGCACGACTGTTGCCACCAATGCCTTGCTTGAGCGCAAGGGCGAGCGCGTTCTGCTTGTCACCACCAGAGGCTTTCGCGATGCGCTTGAAATCGGCAATCAGGCGCGGCGCGATATTTTTGCGCTGAATATTGTGAAGCCGGAAATGCTCTATGCCGGCGTTGTTGAGGTGGATGAGCGCGTGCGTGCCGATGGCACGATCGAACAGGCGCCCGATCTGCAGGCCATGCGCCGTGACTTCGAGATGGCCTATGCGCAAGGATATCGCGCAGCGGCAATTGTTTTCATGCATGGATGGACATATCACGCGCATGAGCGTCTGGCGGCCGACATGTTGCGCCAGATCGGCTTTACGCAAATTTCTGTCAGTCATGAGGTCTCGCCGCTCGTCAAATTCATCGGCCGGGGCGACACGAGCGTGGCCGATGCCTATCTCTCGCCCGTGCTGGCGCTTTATGTGCAGCGCGTGGCCGAAGAGCTCGGCCCCTCCGTCAATCTGCTTTTCATGTGTTCGCATGGCGGGCTTGCTGCAAGCGGGGCTTTTTCCGGCAAGGATGCCATTCTCTCAGGCCCGGCGGGTGGCGTTGTCGCCATGGCGCAAACAGCGCGCGTTGCAGGTTTTTCCGATGTGATCGGTTTCGACATGGGTGGCACGTCAACCGATGTCGCCCATTATGCCGGTGAATTCGAACGTTCGTTCGAAACGGAAGTGGCGGGCGTGCGGCTGCGCGCACCGATGATGCAGATTCACACGGTGGCGGCAGGCGGCGGTTCAATTCTGTCGGTTGAATCGGGGCGTTTCCGTGTCGGGCCGGAATCGGCAGGCGCTGATCCGGGGCCTGCCTGCTATCGCCGCGGCGGGCCGCTTGCTGTCACAGACGCCAATGTCATGACCGGCAAATTGCTGCCGGATTTTTTCCCGGCCATTTTCGGGCCGCAGCAGAATCTGCCAATCGACGCTTCAGCTGTCCGCCAAAAATTTGCGCAGCTTGCCGCATCGTCGCGACTGGCCCGCACGCCGGAAGATATTGCCGATGGGTTTATCTCGATTGCTGTTGCCCATATGGCCGAAGCGATCAAAATGATTTCGGTCGCGCGCGGCTATGATGTCAGCGCCTATGCGCTCAATTGCTTTGGCGGGGCAGGCGGACAGCATGCCTGCCTTGTCGCCGATGCACTGGGCATGAAGCGTGTGCTCATTCACCCTTTGTCTTCCGTGCTCTCGGCCTATGGCATGGGGCTCGCCGATCAGCGCGTCTTTGTGCAGGAGAGTGTCGAGAGGCGGCTTGATCCGCGTGGATTGAAACATGTGCGGGCGCGGGCGCAAAAACTCAAACAACGCGCCGAACGCGATCTTGCCCAACAGGGCGTGGCAAGACAGAAAATCACCTCCCGTCTCGATCTGCGGCTGAAGACGGCTGGCACCGATATGGCAATTGTCGTGCCTGTAAAATTATTGGGCGAGCCGGAAAAAATCATCGCCAGATTGCGGCGAGCTTTTGAGAGCCTGCACAAGAAACGTTTCGGCTTTGTCGATGCCCATGCAAGTCTTGTGATCGATGCGGCCAGCGTTGAGGCCGTCTGTTTGGGCGTCAAGCCGCGCGAGAAAACAATCCGTCGCAAAAACTTTGCGCCAAAAGCCTTGCGCAAGACGAAATTCTATTCGCAAGGCGCCTGGCACAAGGCCGGCATTTTCCTGCGCGAGGCCTTGCGGCCGGGTTTTGTCATCAAGGGGCCGGCGCTTGTCATTGAGCCGCATCAGACCATTGTGGTGGAGAAAAACTGGCGCGCCGAGATTACCGCCCATGATCATGTCCTTCTCACGCGCATCAAATCGCAGGCCAAGAGAAGAGTAGCCGACAAAAACGCCGATCCGGTGCGGCTGGAGATTTTCAACAAGCGTTTCATGTCGATTGCCGAGCAGATGGGCGTGACCTTGCAGAACACGGCTTCCTCCGTGAACATCAAGGAGCGGCTCGATTTCTCCTGCGCGATTTTCGATGCGAATGGTCATCTTGTCGCCAATGCGCCGCATATGCCCGTGCATCTGGGCTCGATGGATCGCTCGGTCGAGACAATCATTCGCGCCAATAAAGACAGGATCAGGCCGGGCGATGTTTTTGCGCTGAATGCGCCCTATAATGGCGGCACGCATCTGCCTGACATTACCGTCTGCACGCCGGTCTTCGACAAGGCGCGCAAGAAGATTCTTTTCTGGGCCGCGTCGCGGGGCCATCATGCCGATATTGGTGGCATTGCGCCGGGCTCCATGTCGCCGCGCGCCAGACATATCGAGGAAGAAGGCGTCTATATCGACAATCTGAAAATTGTCGCGCGCGGCCGTTTTCAGGAGCGCGCTGTGCTTGAGGCGCTGATGGGTGCGCGCTATCCGGTGCGCAACCCGGCGCAAAACATGGCGGATCTGAAAGCGCAAATTGCTGCCAATGCAAAAGGCGCGGCAGAATTGCACAAGATGATTGCCGATTTTTCATGGCCTGTCGTTCGGGCCTATATGGGCCAT
>CANHAW010000084.1 GCA_947458675.1 Beijerinckiaceae bacterium | reverse complement strand
GGGAGCCAGCAATTCGCGCATTTCGCGCAATTTGCCCGCATTATGTGTGGCGATGAGAATCTTGCCTTCCAGCCTGCGATGCGCCGTCACGAATAACCCCCAAACCTGTTCCAATCGCCCGCAAATTGTCACGAAAGCGCAACGAGCGAAACCCGGCTTGGCCTCAAACGGCTCTGCGGCGGCTCAAATGTCATGAGCCGCCGCAGGAATCGCACCTGATTATTCGATCCGGATCTTGGCGAGTTTCACAATCTCGGCCCAGCGCGGGATTTCCTTGGAAATATGGGCGCGCAGCTCCTCGGGGCTTGTCACCCAGGCTTCGGCGCCTTCGCGCGCCAGAGCTGCGACAATCTCGGGATCGGTCATGGCCTTGCGGATTTCCGCATTCAGGCGATCGATGATGGGCTGCGGCATGCCGGCCGGTCCGACAATGCCATACCATTGCGAGGCTTCGAAATTGGGCACGCCCTGTTCGGCAATGGTGGGAATGTCATTGGCCGAGGCCAGACGCTTCTCGCTGGAAATGCCAAGCGCACGCAATGTGCCGGCCCGCGCATGGGGCAGAACCGCCGGCGCACCTGTCATGGTGAGCTGGACGACGCCGGACAAAAGATCGTTCACCGCCGGAGCCGTGCCGCGATAGGGCACATGGGTCATTTCTGTGCCGGTGGCGACCATGAAAGCCGCCATGGCAATATGGGCCGCCGAGCCATTGCCGCCGGTGGCATAATTCAGCTTGCCGGGATTGGCCTTGGCATAGGCAATCAGCTCCTGGACATTCTTCACCGGCAGCGAGGGATGCACGACGAGAATATTATGCACGCTCGCCAGCATGGAGAGATGCGAGAAGCTCTTGATCGGATCATATTGGAGATTGGCATAGAGGCTCGGATTCACGCCGAGCGTGCCGATATGGCCCATGATGAGCGTATGGCCATCGGGCGCGGCGCGCGCCACTGCCGTGGACGCAACCGATCCGCCGGCACCGGGGCGGTTCTCGATCACGACAGCCTTGCCGAGCGCATCGCCCAGCCGCTGTCCCAGCAAGCGGGCGAGAATGTCGGTCGAGCCGCCAGGCGTAAAGGGCACGACAAGCGTGATGTTCTGCGACGGCCAGCTCTGGGCAAAGGCCGAGCCGGCCAGCATGGGAGCGAAAGCAGCCAGGCTGATCTGGAACTTCAGGAAGGAGCGACGATCCATTTTTCCTCCGATGGGCCTGAGCCAAACATTTGGGCAAAAGCCGAAGACGCGACATTAGAAGCCAAGCGGCAGTGCTCAACCGAGACTTATTCGACCATTGGTGAAGCCAATTCATCAAAGCGCAGCCAAGCCGTGCCGACGCCTGAAAAACGGCTCTTGCACATCCTTATACGACAGATCGACCGCACGCCTTGTTTTTGAGCAGATCACGAACGTTTGAGTCCCATGAGTCTGCCCAAATCATGGGCAGTCGCCCGAAACCCCGGCCATCACGAGCGCCAGCCATGGGGGCCCTCATTTGAAATGAGAGGACAAATCGGTCCCGCAAGTCTGGCACATCCGTTGCTTTGTGCTTTCGGCGTTCCTTTCGAACGAAAACTTCGCTGGCCGATAGCCCCATCGATCGCGCCGGCCCAACTTGAGGACTTGCCCCATGTCTTTCACCCGGCGTTTCATGCTTCGCGCAACCGGCGCGGCTATCGGCGGGGCGCTCGCCCTCGCTTCCACCGGCGCGGCTTTCGCGCAAGGCGCTGGCCCGATCAAGGTCGGCATTCTCCATTCGCTTTCAGGCACAATGGCGATCAGCGAGACGACGCTGAAAGATGTCATGCTCATGCTCATCGAAGAGCAGAACAAAAAGGGTGGTTTGCTCGGCCGCAAGCTTGAGCCTGTCGTCGTCGATCCCGCCTCCAACTGGCCGCTCTTTGCTGAAAAGGCGCGCGAATTGATCGCCAAGGACAAGGTCGCTGCAACCTTCGGCTGCTGGACCTCGGTGTCACGCAAATCCGTGCTGCCGGTTTTTGAAGAACTGAACTCGATCCTCTTCTATCCCGTGCAATATGAGGGCGAGGAATCCTCGCGCAATATTTTCTACACCGGCGCTGCGCCCAACCAGCAAGCCATTCCCGCCGTCGATTATCTGATGGAAAATGAGAAGGTTCAGCGCTGGGTTCTGGCTGGAACGGATTATGTCTATCCGCGCACGACCAACCGCATTCTTGAAGCCTATCTGAAATCGAAAGGCGTCAAGCAAGAAGACATTATGATCAATTACACGCCTTTCGGTCATTCCGACTGGCAGACGATTGTCGCCAATATCAAGAAGTTCGGCTCTGCCGGCAAGAAGACCGCCGTGGTCTCGACCATTAACGGCGACGCCAACGTGCCCTTCTACAAAGAACTCGGCAATGCCGGCATCAAGGCGACCGATATTCCTGTTGTGGCTTTCTCGGTTGGCGAAGAAGAACTCGCCGGCATCGACACCAAGCCGCTCGTCGGCCATCTCGCTGCATGGAATTATTTCCAGTCCGTCGATAATCCGATCAACAAGGAATTCATCGCCAAATGGCGGGCATTCACCAAAAACGCCAAGCGCGTGACGAATGACCCGATGGAAGCCCATGTGATCGGCTTCAACATGTGGGTGAAGGCGGTTGAAAAGGCTGGAACGATCGATTCCGATGCGGTGATCGACGCGATGATCGGCGTCTCAGTCCCCAATCTCACCGGCGGTTATTCCACCATGATGCCGAACCATCACATCACCAAGCCGGTGCTGATCGGCGAAGTGCAGGCCGATGGCCAGTTCAACACGGTCTGGCAGACATCGGGCCTCGTGGTGGGCGACGAATGGTCGGATTATCTCGAAGGTTCGAAGGATTTGATCGCAGATTGGCGCAAGCCCCTCTCCTGCGGCAATTTCAACGTCGCGACGGGTAAGTGCGGCGGCGCTGCCAAATAAGCCTGGCCTGAGCAGGTCACCGTCATCTCCTCTTGAGATGACGCGCATCCAAGGCCCGGACGGTGCAATCCGTCCGGGCCCATTCAAAAATCGCTCAGCAAATGCAGCGACACAATGCGAGGCTTCCATGACGCGCTACGCCCAAGGCCGCGCCCCTGCACGGGTGCAGGCCATATCTCTCCAGAGCCAGGCGCGAAACCGCTTCATCGAAACCTTTTCTCTTCTGCTTGCTGCTGCCTTTGTCCTGATGGCTGCCTTGCTGATTGCGCCCAAAGCGCGCGCGCAAAGCCCGACGGACGTTTTGACCTATCTCACCACTGACCGATTTCCCGACACAGAACGCGCGCTGAATGAAATCGGCACATCCGGCCTTGCCACTGCGCCACAAATTGTCGAAGCGCTGGCCGCCAATCGCCTCCTTTTCGATGCTGCGGCGAGAAAACTCTATTTCGCCGATGAAAGCGGCGCTCTATTCGATGCTGCAACGGGTGCGCCCGCCGCCGGCATTTCACCAGACGATCTCAAGCGCGTGCGGCTGAACAATGCAGTGCGCCGCTCTCTCAATGCGGCGCGCGGTGCGCTGACCCTCATGTCGCCAGATCCGGCGCGCCGGCGCGCAGCAGCTGAAGCGGTCTTCAAATCGCGTGACGCCAGCGCCTTGCCGCTGGTCGAATCCGCTCTGGAAAAAGAAAGCACGCCCGCGATCCGCAAGAAACTCGAAGAGGCGCGCGCCGCCATTATTGCGGCCGATGCCAGCGCCCCCGAAGCACGCCGGCTGGAAAGCCTTGAGACTTTGAAAGAGCGCGGCGACCAGGATGCGCTGGGCACGCTCGCCACAATTGCAGCCGCGAGCGAGGGCCGCGTGAAAACCTCGGCAGAGGCTGGCGTTGCCGCCATTCAGTCGCGCCTCGCCATGTGGCGCAATGTGCAGAATGTCTGGTACGGGCTGTCGCTGGGCTCGGTCCTGCTGCTTGCCGCCATCGGTCTGGCCATCACTTTCGGCGTCATGGGCGTGATCAATATGGCGCATGGCGAAATGGTCATGCTGGGTGCCTATACGACCTTCGTGGTTCAGGAATGGGCGCGCACAAACCATCCAGAGCTGATGAATTATTCGCTGTTCATCGCCATTCCGCTGGCCTTTCTTGTCACGGGCGCCGTCGGCATTTTCATCGAACGCGTGGTAATCCGCTTTCTTTACGGTCGCCCGCTTGAAACATTGCTCGCCACTTTCGGCATTTCGCTGATCCTGCAGCAGGCGGTGCGCACGATTTTCGGCGCAAACAATCGCGAAGTTTCCGCGCCCGCTTTCATGTCCGGCTCCTTCGATTTTGGCGCGCTCTCGATCGGCTATGGTCGCATGTGGATCATCGTCTTCGCCATGGCGGTTTTTGCAGCGCTGCTCTTCGTGCTGCGCGCGACAAGTTTCGGCCTGCGCATGCGCGCCGTCACGCAAAACCGCCGCATGGCGTCTTCGATGGGCATCGACACGAATCGGATCGATGCTTTGGCCTTCGGGCTGGGCTCGGGCATTGCCGGCATGGCGGGCGTGGCTCTCTCGCAGATCGACAATGTCTCGCCCAATCTCGGCCAGAGCTACATTATCGACAGTTTTATGGTCGTGGTCTTTGGCGGGGTCGGCAATCTCTGGGGCACTTTGCTCGGTGCGCTGACGCTGGGTGTTGCCAATAAATTCCTCGAGCCCGTTGCCGGCGCAGTGCTGGGCAAAATCCTGCTGCTCGTCTTCATCATCCTCTTCATTCAGAAGCGACCGCGCGGCCTGTTCGCGCTCAAGGGTCGCGCGGTGGAGGCGTAAAGCGATGAACCCCGCCACTGACCGGCTCATCGACACGCGCGGCTATATTTTTCTCGCCGTCTTGAGTGCGGCAGCCGTGCTCGTGCCAATCCTGACCCTCGTCATTCCCGACGAATCCGCCTTTGCCATGCCGCCCTATCTGGTGGCTTTGTTTGGCAAATATCTCTGCTTTGCGCTGCTTGCTGTCGCGCTCGATCTGGTCTGGGGCTATTGCGGCATTCTCTCGCTCGGCCATGGGGCTTTCTTTGCGCTCGGCGGCTATGCGATGGGCATGTATCTCATGCGCCAGATCGGCACGCGCGGCGTTTATGCCCATCCCGTCCTGCCCGACTTTATGGTCTTCCTGAACTGGAAAGAACTGCCTGTCGCCTGGTGGGGTTTTCAGAGCTTTCCCTATGCCATGGCCATGGTGCTGCTGATCCCCGGCCTGCTTGCTTTCATCTTCGGCTGGCTGGCCTTTCGCTCGCGCGTCACCGGCGTGTATCTCTCCATCATCACACAGGCCATGACCTATGCGCTGATGCTGGCCTTCTTTCGCAATGATATGGGATTTGGCGGCAATAATGGGCTGACCGATTTCAAGGATCTGCTCGGCTTCAATGTGCAGGCGACAGAGACACGCGTCGCACTTTTCGTCGCCAGCTGCATCGCGCTGGGCGGCGGCTATCTTGTCGCGCGCGCTGTCGTGACGTCGAAATTCGGCAAAGTGGTGATTGCCATCCGCGATGCGGAATCGCGCACACGATTTCTGGGCTACAGGGTGGAGACCTACAAGCTTGCTGTCTTCGTTCTCTCGGCGATGATGGCCGGGCTTGCCGGCGCGCTTTATGTCCCGCAGGTGGGCATTATCAATCCGGGTGAATTTTCGCCCGCCAATTCGATCGAAGCTGTCATCTGGGTGGCGGTTGGCGGGCGCGGGACTTTGGTGGGCGCAGCGCTTGGCGCTTTCATGGTCAATTGGGGCAAGACCTTTTTTACCGGCGCATTGCCGGAATATTGGCTCTTTGCGCTGGGCGGACTGTTCGTGCTCGTCACGCTCTTCATGCCCAAAGGCGTGATCGGCCTGATCGACCAGTATAAAGTGCGACGCGCCTCGAAAAAACCGACGGCTGAAGGGTGATTGCAATGGACCATTCAGTCACCACAAGTCTTCTCTATCTCGATGGCGTCAGCGTCTCCTTCGATGGCTATAAGGCGCTGCGCGGATTGTCGCTGACGCTGGCGCCCGGTGAAATGCGCGCCATTATCGGGCCAAACGGGGCCGGCAAGACAACCATGATGGATGTCATCACCGGCAAGACGCGACCCGACGAAGGCGACGTGCTCTTTGGCGGCACGCATGATCTGACAAAACTCGACGAAGCGCAGATCGCCGAACTCGGCATCGGACGCAAGTTTCAGAAACCGACCGTGTTTGAAAGCCAGAGCGTCGATGACAATCTGCTCCTCGCGCTGAAAGCGCCGCGCGGCGCGCTCGCCACGCTTTTCGGCAAACCCGCGCCCGACACGCGCCTGCGCATCGACCAGATTCTCGAGACCACGCGCCTCAAGGATCATCGCCACCGCATGGCTGCCGATCTCTCGCATGGACAGAAGCAATGGCTGGAAATCGGCATGCTGCTGGCGCAAGATCCCAAATTATTGCTTGTCGATGAGCCGGTGGCAGGCATGACCGATGCCGAGACGGCGCAAACCGCCGAATTGCTGCGCGCCATCGCGGTCGACCATTCCGTCGTTGTTGTCGAACATGACATGACATTCGTGCGCGATCTCGGCGTGAAAGTCACTGTTTTGCACGAGGGTGCCGTCCTTGCTGAAGGACCGCTCGATGTGGTGAGCGCCGACCCGCGCGTCATCGAAGTCTATTTGGGACGCTGACATGCTCTCCGTCGAATCCATCGATCTTTATTATGGCGCGGCGCAGGCTTTGCGTTCCGTTTCGCTCAATGCGCGCCCCGGTCGCGTGACCTGTGTGATGGGGCGCAATGGCGTGGGCAAGACCTCGCTGATGCGCGCCATTTGCGGCCAGCAAAATATCGCGGGCGGGCGCATCATCTGGGAGGGCGAGGATATTTCGAAACTCCCGCCCCATGCGCGCGCCAAACGCGGCATTGCCTTTGTGCCGCAGGGGCGCGAAATTTTCCCGCTGCTGAGCGTGCGCGAAAATCTGGAGACGGGTTTTGCGCCCGTGCGGCGCGCCGACCGCTATGTGCCCGACGAGATTTTCGATCTCTTCCCTGTTCTCAAGGACATGCTCTGGCGCCGTGGCGGCGATCTTTCGGGCGGCCAGCAGCAGCAGCTTGCCATCGGGCGCGCACTTGTTACCCGCCCGCGCCTGCTCGTGCTCGACGAGCCGACCGAGGGCATACAACCCTCGATTATCAAGGATATCGGTCGCGCCATCGATTATCTGCGCCAAAGGGGCGACATGGCCATCGTGCTGGTCGAGCAATATTTTGAATTTGCCCGCGACCTCGCCGATGATTTTGCGGTGATGGACCGCGGCGCAATCGTCATGGCGGGTGACAAAGCCTCCATGGTAGAGAAAGATGTCCGCAGCCGCCTCTCGGTCTGAGCCGGCCAGGATCAGCCAGTCGCGAGCATCAATTTGAACGCCCCTTTCCTCCCCGGACATCTCCCTGCCGAGGCACGCGCCCGCGGTGCGATCCGCGCGTCGTTTCGCGCGGCGGGCGGGCGCTCTTGCCTGAGCGGGCTTTATGAGGGGGGAGGCCTGCGCCTGCGCTTTCCGCGCAATGCGCAAAGCTGCGAGGCTGTGCTGGTCAATACGGGCGGCGGGATCATTGGCGGCGACCGCGCCGAACTCGCCTTTACCGCGCAAGCAAATGCCGATGTCACCCTGACCACGCAATCGGCCGAAAAAATCTATCGGGCACAAAACAACCCCGCGCATGTTTCGCTCGATCTCGTGGCACATGAAAATGCCCGGCTGGAATGGCTGCCGCAGGAAACCATTCTTTTCAATGGCGCCAGATTGAAACGCTCTTTCACGCTCGATGCGCATGAAAGTGCACGCGTGACCTTGCTTGAGGCCACCATTTTCGGTCGGCTCGCCAT
>CANHAW010000083.1 GCA_947458675.1 Beijerinckiaceae bacterium | reverse complement strand
TGATCGATGAAAACATTCCCGTGATCGTGCTGGCGCCCTTTGACAGCGTCTTCGAGAAAACCGTCTCCAATATGCAGGAAGTGGCGGCGCGCGGCGGCAAAATCGTCCTGATTGGCGATTTACGGGCGCAACATGAGGCGTCCGTGCCCTTTTTCTCGGCCATTGCCATGCCGGATATGGCGCCCGATTTTGCCGCCATGGCCTATGCCATTCCCGTCCAGATGCTCGCCTATCACACAGCTGTGGTCATGGGTAAGGACGTTGACCAGCCCAGAAACCTCGCCAAGAGCGTTACGGTCGAATAGATTAGCGTCGGCTTGTTTGATTTTCTCAGCCTTCCGGCTTCCGCCGGCGGACGCGCCATGGATATGACATGAACGACTTGAACGAGACGCTTGCGGAGACACCCCACCGGCCGAGTTTCGGCGCCCGGATCCGCGCCTATTTTCTGACCGGTCTCGTGATTGCCGGGCCGCTGGCCGTCACCGGCTGGCTCGTCCTCTGGTTTATCGACACGGTCGATAATTGGATGAAGCCGCTGATGCCGCCGGCTTTGTCGCTCGACCGCTACACTTCCTACCATATCCCCGGCGTTGGCGTGATCGTCGCCTTTCTTGGCCTGACGCTTCTGGGTTTTCTCGCGGCCAATCTGCTTGGTCGCACTTTGATCCGCATCGGTGAATCCCTTCTCGACCGCATGCCCGTTGTGCGCGGCCTCTACAAAAGCGTGAAGCAGATTTTCGAGACGGTCTTCTCGCAATCGGGCACGAGCTTCCGCAAAGTTGGATTGGTGCAATTCCCCGCACCGGGCATGTGGACGATTGTCTTCATCTCGGCCCCGCCGTCAGGAACCGTGCGCAATGCACTGCCTTCGGGCGAGCATATTTCGGTCTTCCTGCCCTGCACGCCCAATCCTACAACCGGCTTTTATTTCTTCCTGCCGGTTTCTGACGTAGTTGAAATTCCGATGACGCCGGACGATGCTGCCAAGCTCATCATGTCAGCCGGCCTGATCCAGCCTGAAACCCAGGCCGCTCTCGGCGCGCTGGCCGAACAGGCCAAGGCTCAGAAGGCGATCGAAGCGCAGAAGGTGGCGTAGGGAACGAGTTTGATTTTCGGACTTGATGATACTGCGAATTGATACTATATGTCCTTATCGAGAAAGCACGCGGCCATATTGCAGGCCGTCTTCACTGATCCTGTTCGCGCGAATATCGCCTGGCGAGATATCGAGGCGTTGTTCGAGGCGCTTGGGGCGGAGGTAAGCGAGGGCAGCGGGTCGCGTGTCCGCGTCGCTTTGTATGGCGTTCGGGCGGTCTTTCATCGACCCCATCCCGAGAAAGAGACGGACAGAGGCGCTGTCAAATCGGTGCGCCGGTTTCTGAATGAGGCAGGCATATCGCCATGAACACGATGTCTTACAAAGGCTATCAGGCCATTGTCGCTTATGACGAGGATGCCGAGATTTTTCACGGCGAGGTCGTCAACCTGCGCGATGTCATCACCTTTCAGGGCAAGTCGGTCAAGGAATTGAAAAAGGCTTTCGCCGATTCCGTGGAGGATTACATCGATTTCTGCGCGCAACGCGGGGAGGCGCCGGAAAAGCCTTTTTCCGGCCAGTTTGTCGTCCGCGTTGACCCACCCATTCATCGCGCCGTTGCTACGGCTGCAAAGCAGGCGGGCATGAGCCTGAACAAATGGGTGGCGGTGACATTGGAGCGCGCAGCAGCGCAATAATCGCGAGCGCGCTCAAGCACTCCAGATACTCTGCAGCATGGATGGCTTCGGCGCTTCGCTCCTTGCCATAACGAAGGGCACGGGCCTTCACCCCGCGCGCAGCAATTTGACCGCCTCGTCGCGCTCGAACAGATAAAGCAGGGCGCGCACGGCTTTGCCGCGTTCGCTGGCAAGTTCTGGATCTTTTTCCACGATCATCCGTGCATCGTCGCGCGCCACCGGTAAGAGTGCGCCATGGACATCGAGACTGGCGAGGCGAAAGCCCGGCGTGCCGGATTGGCGCGTGCCGAGCACCTCGCCTTCGCCGCGCAATTTGAGATCTTCTTCGGCGATGCGGAAACCGTCTTCGCTCTCGCGCATGATGGCGATCCGCGCCTCTGACACTTCGCCAAGCGGCGCCTTGTAAAGCAGCAGGCAGGTCGAGCGGTCCTTGCCGCGCCCGACCCGTCCGCGCAATTGATGCAATTGTGCCAGACCGAAACGCTCGGCATGTTCGATCACCATAATGGTGGCCTCCGGCACGTCGACGCCCACTTCGATCACAGTTGTCGCCACAAGCACGCTCGTCTGCCCGCGCTGGAAAGCCTCCATGGCGGCATCTTTTTCGGCGCCCTTCATCTGGCCGTGGATGAGGCCGACGCGATCGCCGAAAAACTGCCGCAACACTTCGGCGCGTTCGGTTGCTGCAGCGAGATCGAGCTCTTCATTTTCGTCCACCAGCGGACAGACCCAATAGGCCCGTGCACCCGCTTTGATGGCGCGGCCAATGCCCGCCACCACTTCATCAAGCCGCTCAAGCGGAATGGCGCGTGTGTCGATAGGTTGGCGTCCAGCAGGCTTTTCGCGCAGGACCGACACATCCATATCGCCGAAATAGGTCAGCACCAAAGTGCGCGGGATCGGTGTGGCCGTCATCACAAGAACATCGACGCAATCGCCCTTTGAGCCCAGCGCGAGCCGCTGATGCACGCCGAAGCGATGCTGCTCATCAACCACTGCCAGGCCGAGATCCTTGAAGGCGACGGCCTCCTGGAACAGCGCATGCGTGCCAACCACAATATCGATATCGCCCGTTTCAAGGGCGGCAAGGGTCTTCTTGCGCTCGGCTGCTTTGTCGCGTCCCGTGAGCAGAGCGAGTTTCATCCGCGCGGCTTCGCACAAAGGCAGCATGCGCTCATAATGCTGGCGCGCGAGAATTTCCGTTGGCGCCATCATGGCAGCCTGGCGTCCGGCTTCCACCATGGTCGCCATGGCGAGAAGAGCGACAATCGTCTTGCCCGAGCCGACATCGCCTTGCACAAGCCGCAGCATGCGCTCGTTCGAGGCGAGATCGGCGCGGATTTCCGCCAGCGCCTCCTGCTGAGCGCCGGTCAGTGAAAATGGCAGAGCGGCGAGAATTTTTTGCGCAAGCGCATCTGTGCCGATGCTGGGGCGTCCGCCGAGTTTTTTCATCCGCGCGCGCATCAGGCCGAGTGCGACCTGGCTCGCCAGCAATTCATCGTAAGCCAGGCGCAGGCGCGCCGGATTTTGCGGATCGAAAGCGGCTGTTGAATCCGGCCGATGTATGGCCTGCAAGGCCGCCTTGAATGTCGGCCAGCGGCGCTGGGCAACAAGCGGCGCGTCGATCCATTCGGGCAGATCGGGCAATTTGGCGAGCGCGCCCTCTGCGGCTTTCTGCACGGCGCGTTGGGTGAGCCCCTCGGTCAAGCCGTAAATGGGCTCGACCGGCGGCAGTTTCGCCAAAGCCGCCTCATCCAGAACCTTGTCTGGATGGACCATCTGGAGATGGCCGTCCCAAAGCTCGATCTTGCCGGAGATCCAGCGCTTGGCGCCCAGCGGGAGCGAGCGCTCGATCCATTGGTGATTGGCGAGGAAGAAAACCAGCGCCATATCGCCGGTCTCGTCTTCGACAATGACGCGATAGGGTGCACGCGCATTTCGGCTGCCGGGCGGGCGATGCTCGATGACTTTTGCCTCGATCAGAACGATCTGATCGCGCGGGGCGCTCATGATTTTGGGGCGGTCGCGCCGGTCTATGCCGCTGCGGGGCAGATGAAACAGGAGATCGGCAACCCGCGCCGGTGTGCCATGGGAGGGGGCGAGTGCCTTTTCGAACAGAATCGCCGTCTTCGGCCCGACGCCGGCAAGCGTCGCGACTGAGGCAAAAAGCGGATTGAGGACATCGGGTCGCATGGTGCCTGAAACTATGGAATTCGCTGGCCCGGAGCAATCGCGCGGCGCGCATCTTCGCTTGGGCATGGCAAAAACCTGCTCTATATACACCCCCGAACGCAGGACGGACCCCGTCCGGCGCGTTTTCCCGTTTCAGGAGTTCGCTCGTGACCGAATCCACGATCTCAAGCGCCGGGCTCGATGAGCGCCGTCGCCGCGCGCTGTTCCGTTCCTGGCACCGCGGCATGCGGGAGATGGATATTCTCTATGGCAAATTCGCCGATGCCCAGATCGCGCTCCTCACAGATGGCGAGCTCGACGATTTCGAGCGTTTGATGGATCTGCCTGATCGCGATGTGCTGATGTTCATCACCGGCGAGGCGCCAACGCCCACCCATTACGACACGCCGGTCTTCCGCAAGCTGAAAACCTTCCACACCCATGACGGGCCGATTTTCGGCTGAACGGGGCCACGTGACAGATTACAAAAAAGCCCTCGCCGAATTAACCGCCGGCCGCTCGATTTCGCTTGCCTGCGTGCCGGATGGTTTCGATGCCTTTATCGCTGCTGATTTTGCGAGATTGATGGCGGGTGCGGCCCATGGCCGTGCCGCCGTTCTCGTTCATGTGGCGCGCGACAGCCAGCGTGCCCGTGCCTTTGAAGAGGCTTTTGCCTTTGCAGCGCCCGATCTGGAATTGCTTGATTTCCCGAGTTGGGATTGTCAGCCCTATGATCGGGTTTCGCCCAATGCGGCAATTGCAGCCAAGCGCGTGCTTGTTCTTTCGCGTCTGGCGCGCTCGCAATCCTCCGAAGAGCGCCCGCGCGTGCTCTCCACCACGATCAACGCGCTTTTGCAACGCGTGCCGCCATTGGCCTGGATCAAGCAGGAGAGTTTTTCGGCGGCACCCGGCAATGCCGTGAATATGGACGAGCTGGTGAAATGGCTCGAAAACAATGGTTTCCTGCGCGCAAGCTCGGTTCGCGAAACCGGCGAATATGCCGTGCGCGGCGGTATTCTCGATCTTTTTGCGCCCGGCATGCCAGCACCCGTGCGGCTCGATTTTTTTGGCGACACGCTGGAATCGATCCGCGCTTTCGATGCCGAGAGCCAGCGCACAACAGGACAATTGCGCGCGCTCGATCTAGTGCCGATGAGCGAAGTGCAGCTGACCAGCGAATCCATGCGGCGCTTTCGCCAGGCCTATGTCACGCAATTTGGCGCACAGACGCGCGGCGATACGCTTTACGAGGCGGTCAGCGAAGGCCGCCGCCATGCCGGCATGGAACATTGGCTGCCGCTCTTCTTCAGCGAAACCGACACGCTCTTCGACTTTATCGGCAGCGCGCCTTTGTTTCTCGATGCTCTGGCTGAGGATGCAGCGGGCGAGCGCCTGTCGCAGATCAAGGATTATTACACCGCGCGCAAGGAGCAGCATGATGCCGATCCGGCGCGCTCGCCCTATAAGCCGCTCTTGCCCGACGCGCTCTATCTCTCCCCCGATGATTGGCGCAAAAAACTGAGCGACAATATTGTCGCGCGCCTGTCACCTTTCGCCCAGCCCGAGGCGCGCGGTCTTTTCGATTGCGGCGGCCGTCTCGGACGCAATTTTGCGCCTGAGCGTGCGGATGAAAATGCCAATGTTTTTGATGCGGCGGTTGCCCATATTCGCGCTTTGCAGGCCGACAAGCGTCGCGTCATCGTCGCTGGCTGGTCCGATGGTTCGCGCGATCGTCTGGCATCCGTTCTTGGCGAGCATGGTCTGAAGGGAACCGAGCCGGTCTCCTCTCTGGCGCAGGCGATGGGCGTGACGCCGGCCAAAGTTGCGCTGGCTGTTGCCGGCATGGAACAGGGTTTTGAGGCTGGCGATCTCGTCGTCATTTCCGAACAGGATATTTTGGGTGATCGTCTTGTGCGCCAGCGCAGGCGCACGAAAAAGGCGGCAGATTTCTTAAGCGAAGTGGCTTCGCTCTCGGCTGGCGATCTCGTTGTTCATGTCGATCATGGCATTGGCCGCTTTGTCGGGCTGCGGGCCATAGAAGTCGGCGGCGCGCCGCATGATTGCCTCGAGATTCATTATGCGGGCGGCGACAAATTGTTCCTGCCCGTTGAAAATCTCGAATTGTTGTCGCGCTATGGTTCGGAAGATACCGAGGCCCAGCTCGACAAGCTCGGCGGCGTTGGCTGGCAGACACGCAAATCGCGGATGAAGAAGCGCATTCGCGATATGGCCTATGAGCTGATCAAGATTGCCGCTGCACGGCTCACGCGCGAAGCACCCAAACTCGTGCCGCCTGAAGGGCTCTACGAGGAATTTTGCGCGCGCTTTCCCTATGATGAGACCGAAGATCAGCTGAATTCCATCGAATCCGTGCTGGAGGATCTGGCTGCGGGGCGCCCGATGGATCGGCTTGTGTGCGGCGATGTCGGCTTCGGCAAGACGGAAGTTGCCTTGCGGGCGGCTTTTGCAGCTGCGATCAATGGCAAGCAGGTCGCGGTCGTCGTGCCGACAACGCTTCTTGCACGCCAGCATTACAAAACATTCAGCACGCGTTTTGCAGGTTTGCCGATCAAGGTCGCGCAAATGTCGCGCATGACCAGCGCCGCCGATTTGCGCGAGGCGAAAAAAGGTCTGGCCGATGGATCGGTCGATATTATCGTCGGCACCCATGCTGTGCTTGGCAAGCAGGTGGCCTTCAAGGATCTCGGCCTTGTCATCGTCGATGAAGAACAGCATTTCGGCGTGGCGCATAAGGAACGGCTGAAGTCTTTGCAGGCGGAAGTCCATGTGCTGACGCTCTCAGCCACGCCCATTCCGCGCACATTGCAGCTGGCGCTCACGGGTGTGCGCGAACTCTCGATCATTGCCACGCCACCGGTCGATCGTCTTGCCGTGCGCACGTTCATCGCGCCTTTCGACGAATTGCTCGTGCGCGAGGCCTTTCTGCGCGAGCGCTATCGCGGCGGCCAGAGCTTTTTCGTCTGTCCGCGCATCGAGGATATTGAGGATGCTACGGCCTTTCTGCGCAAGAGCGTGCCGGAAGCCAAATTCGTTGTCGCCCATGGCCAGATGGCGGCCGGCGAACTCGAAGATAAAATGGCCGCGTTCTACGACGGTAAATACGATATTCTCGTCTCAACCGCGATTGTCGAATCCGGCCTCGATATTCCAACCGCCAATACAATGGTGATCTGGCGCGCCGACATGTTCGGTCTGGCCGCGCTCTATCAATTGCGCGGTCGCGTCGGGCGCTCCAAAACGCGCGCTTATGCTTTGTTCACGACACCGGCCAACAAGCAGATGACGCCGCAGGCGGAGAAAAGGCTGAAAGTTCTGCAATCGCTCGATACTTTGGGCGCGGGCTTCCAGCTCGCCAGCCACGATCTCGATATTCGCGGTGCGGGCAATCTCTTGGGCGAAGAGCAATCGGGCCAGATCAAGGAAGTCGGTTACGAACTCTATCAGCAGATGCTGCAGGATGCGGTGAATGCGCTGAAGGCAGGCATTGAGGCGCCGGCCGAAGAGCAATGGTCGCCCGCCATCACCATTGGCACGCCCGTGCTGATCCCTGAAGATTATGTGCCGGATCTGCCGCTGCGCATGGGTCTTTATCGCCGCATGTCGACGCTTGAGAGCGATGAAGAGATCGAGACTTTCGCTGCTGAGATGATCGATCGCTTCGGTCCGCCGCCCGCAGAGGTCGAGCAGCTTTTCAAACTTGTCGCGATCAAGGCATTGTGCCGACGCGCCCATGTCGAAAAGGTCGATGCCGGCCCGAAAGGGGCGATTATTGCCTTCCGCGACAATTCCTTCGCCAACCCGCAAGGGCTTGTGCGTTTTATCGCGGAGCAGGGCAGCGAAGCAAAAGTCCGCCCCGACATGCGCATTGTCTTCATCCGCGATTTCGAAAAGCCGACGGACCGGCTGGAAGGAACGCGGCAGATTTTGCGCACATTGGTCGCAATTGCGGAGAAGAAAAAGGCGGCATAAGGACGCCGATGGGTT
>CANHAW010000082.1 GCA_947458675.1 Beijerinckiaceae bacterium | reverse complement strand
CGGAAGCCGCCAGCAATCTCTTCGCCTTCCTGCGCGCACTCGATGCGACGGGTGCAGATATGATCGCCGTCGCACCCATTCCACAGGAGGGCTTGGGCGAAGCCATCCGCGACAGGCTAGCAAGGGCGGCTGCGCCGCGGAGTTGAAAAAACCCGTCATTGCGAGCGAAGCGAAGCAATCCAGAAGCCTCACGTGAGGCTCTGGATTGCCGCGTCGGCCTGCGGCCTCCTCGCAATGACGCGAAGCTGAGTTCCAACTTTCTTCCAATTTGCCAATCGCCCGATTTGGGCGATCCTGCATTGGGCTACAATTTTTAAGGCCCGACGCAATTTCAGGAAGACATTTAGGGAGGATCCGATGCGCTATTTTCTGGCTGCTGCGGCTTTGGCCATTCCGCTGATTGCATCTTCTGCCCACGCGCAGGAAATGATCGACTGCCAAACCAATTACAGAACCACGTCCCAAGTGTCGGAGACTTTCCCCGGTACGCTCGCGACCAAAAAAGACATGGCCTGCCGACATACCCGCAGCCTCGGCGGCAAAGCGCGGGGCATGGCACCCGGCAGCGCAGCTGGCTTCGACATCGTGCAGGCCCCGAAAAACGGCAAGGTCTCAGTAGAAAACGAATCAGCCTTCATTTTCACACCGAAAAAAGGGTTTTCCGGTTCCGACACAATGGTGATCCGGCTGAAATATATGAATGGCGCCAGCGCCACAGTCCGTTTCGCCATTACGGTCTCCTGATCCCATCCGTCATTGCGAGGAGCGTAAGCGACCAAGCAATCCAGAGCCGCGCATCAGGCTCTGGATTGCTTCGCTTCGCTCGCAATGACGGGCTCCCCTGCCCTTGCCGCCATCCCTCTCCCTCGCCTAGACTTGGCCCCGGCTGGCGGATCAACCGCTGCCGGGCGCCGAAAATGGCGCAGCACGGGAGGATAGGATGCTTTCGAGATGCGCAGCCTTAGCGCTTGCCCTTTTGGCCGCGGGAACGCCGGCCAAGGCCGATCCCGTTGCCGATTTCTACAAGGGCAAGAACCTCCAGCTGATCGTCGGCTATGGTCCGGGCGGCGGCTATGATGTCTATGCGCGGCTGCTGGCGCGTTTCATGGGCAAATATGTGCCCGGCAATCCCACTGTCGTGGTGCAGAACATGCCCGGCGCGGGCTCCCTGCGCGCTGCCAATTATCTTTATGTGAATGCACCGCGCGACGGCACGGCGATGGGCACATTCGCGCGCAATATGGCGCTGCTCGGCGTGCTCAAGGACAATCCCAACGTCCAGTTCGATCCACGCAAATTCACCTGGCTCGGCTCGCCCTCCAGTTCGGAAAATGATTCCTACATTCTCTTCGCCCGCAAGGATTCAGCGGTGAAGACGCCGCAAGATCTCGTGCGCAAGGGCGGCCCCGAACTCATCATCGGTGGCACGGCGGAAGGCGCGACCGGCAATGATGTCGCCATTTTGCTGAAGGACACGCTCGGGCTGAACATCAAGCTGACTGCGGGCTATCCCGATTCAGGCGCCTTGTTTCTCGCCATCGACCGCAAGGAACTGGACGGGCGCTTCGTCGGCCTGTCGGCTGTTGCATCCGCCAAACAGGACTGGCTGAAGCCTGAGTCAAACATGCAGGTGCTGCTGCAATTTGCCCGCGCCACACGCCATCCCGATTTCCCCAATGCGCCGACCGCGCGCGAAATTGCGCCCAATGACAAGGCGCGCGCGCTCGTCGAACTGGCGGAAATTCCCTATTCGCTGGCCCGCCCCTTTGTCGCGCCGCCCGATCTGCCGCGCGAGCGCGCAGCAGCGCTGCAAAAGGCATTTTCTCGATGCCAATGCCGACAAGGAATATCTCGTCGATGCGCAAAAGCTCGGCCTCGACATCAGCCCGGTCGGCGGCAAGGAAGCGCTCGAAATGATCGACAAGCTCGCTGCCGCGCCGGCAGACTTGCTGGAACATTTGAAGAAACTGCAGTGATGCCATCCCCCCAAGGGCGGGAGCAGATTGAGGAGAAAACATGAAACGCGTATTTGCCGCCGCCATGATTGCTGCATGTGTGAGCACTGCGCCCGCACTCGCGCAGGCTCCGGCTGATTTCTACAAGGGCAAATCCATCCAGCTCGTTGTCGGCTACGGGCCGGGCGGCGGTTATGACGTCTATGCGCGTCTGCTGGGCCGTTTTTATGGCCGCCACATGCCGGGCAATCCGACAATTGTCGTGCAGAACATGCCCGGCGCGGGCTCTCTGGTCGCCACCAATTATCTCTACAATGTCGCACCGAAAGACGGCACGTCCTTTGGCACATTCGCGCGCAATATGCCGCTGATTGCGGTGCTGGGCGGCAATGCTGCGGTGAAATTCGATCCGCGCAAATTCACCTGGCTCGGCTCCATGTCTTCCTATGAGGAAGATTCCTACATCATGTGGGTGCGCAAAGATGCCAAGGTGAAAACGCTCGCCGACATCCAGAGAGCTGGCGGCGAGCCTGTCGTGCTCGGCGGCACGGGCGAAGGTGCAACCGGCAATGACGTGCCGATCATCCTGCGCGAGGCACTGGGCCTCAACATCAAGCAGATTGTCGGCTATCCCGATTCCAATGCGATTTTTCTCGCCATTGAGCGGCGCGAAGTGGACGGGCGCACAACCGATCTCTCTTCCGTGCGCGTCAACAAGCCTGAATATCTGCGGCCCGATTCCTTCATCCAGCCGCTGCTGCAATTTGGCCGCGCGACACGCCATCCCGATTTCCCCAATGTGCCGATTGCGCGCGAATTGGCGAAAGACGACAAGGCGCGCGCGCTGATCGAGCTGACCGAACTGCCCTACATCACGTCGCGCCCCTTCGTCGCCCCGCCCGGCGTGCCGGCAGATCGCGCAGCCGCCATGCAAAAAGCCTTTATGGATGCGCAGAAAGATCCCGAATTGCTGGCAGACGCCCAGAAACTCGGCATCGGCATCACACCCATCGACGGCAAAGCGGTTCTGGCGCTGATCGACAAGATTTCAGCCACGCCGCAGGCCGAACTGGACCGCGTGCGCACATTGCTCGACGAGGGCAAGGGCGCGAAATGATGGTGCCGGGCGCAAACCTGACATCGACAGCAACAAGAAGAGAAAGAAGGACATAATGCCCCACGATGCAAAAGAAGGCGTGCACTGGCACGAACCCAAGGCCGGCGAAAATGCAGGCTTTGGAAAATTCAACCGCCCCGCCATGCCCTATGACCGTTTCATGGAAGCCGAAGGCATTCCCTGCCATCGCGCCATTGGTGTGCATCGTGTGCATGATCTGCCGATGAAAAGCTGGGCGCGTCTTGGCGGACGCGGCACTTATATTCAGCTCTTCGGCACCGAAGGGCTTTGGGGCATGTATGTCGTCGAGATTCCGGCCGGCGGCGCGCTGAATGCCGAAAAGCACATGTATGAAAAGCAGGTCTTTGTCGTGGAAGGCCGCGGCTCGACGGAAGTCTGGAACGATGGCCAGACGAAAAAGCAGACATTCGAATGGCAGAAGGGCTCGCTCTTCGCTGTGCCGCTCAATGCCAATCATCGCTTCGTCAATGCCAGCAATTCACCGGCTCTGCTTTTGTGCGGCACGACGGCGCCCAATATCATGAACCTCGTCGACAATCCGCATTTCGTCTTCAACTGCCCGTATAATTTCACCGATCGCTATGCGGGCGATGAAGATTATTTCAAGCCGAAGGACGATCTCGAGCCCGATCCGGTGCGCGGCCTTGCGATGAAGCGCACAAACTTCCTGCCCGACATTATCAATTGCGAAATGCCGCTCGATAATCGTCGCTCGCCCGGCTATCGCCGGCTTGAGCCGCATATGGGCAACCAGCGTTTCCATCTGTGGATCGGCCAGCATGAGACGGGCCGCTATTCCAAGGCCCATTGCCATGAGAGCGCGGCCATTCTCATCTGCGTGAAAGGCAAGGGCTATACTTACACCTGGCCTGAGGGCCTCGGCATGACGCCCTGGAAGGACGGCAAGGGCGAAAAAGTCATGCGGCAGGATTATGAATTCGGCGGCATGGTCTCGGCCGCGCCCATGTCGGGTGATTGGTTCCACCAGCATTTCGGTGTCAGCAAGGATCCTTTGCGTTTCACCGCATGGTTTGGCGCCAATAATCATTCGGCGCTGAAACCCGGACGCCCCGGCGAAGCCATGGCCGATATCTGGGCCATCGACATCAAAAAGGGCGGTCGCGCGATCCCCTATAATGAGGAAGATCCCTATATCCGCACCGAGTTCAACGAAACCCTTGCGGCAGAGGGCGTTCCCACACGCATGGAAGACAAGCTCTATGTGAAGGGCGATTGATCGTGCTTCCCCTTCTCCCGCCAAGGCGGGAGAAGGGTGCACTGTCAATCAATTCGCACGATCTCCACATCCTGCACGCCGACGCGCATCGTTTCGCCGACATGTTTTGCGATCAGCGCGCGCGCCATGGGCGAGACATGGGAAATGGATCCCTTGGCCGGATCGGCCTCGTCTTCACCGACAATGCGGAAAATTTTCTCGCGCCCATCCAGATAGCGAATGGTCACGCGCGAGCCGAAATGAACATGAGATGTCTCGCCGACTTCTGGCACAAGCTCGGCTGAAGCGCGGCGCGACTGCCAATAGCGCAATTCTCGCTGCGCGCGGGCAAGGCCGGAGCGATCCTGCGCCTGCTGCGCGCGGGCAATGGCTGCCTGCAGACGCAGGATTTCCTCATCGATCTGCGCGAGACCCTCGCGCGTGACGAGATTGCGATGCGGACTGATCGGACGATCGGCAATGTCGCCGAAAACGTCGCCATCCGGCTCTTTCATGAAAGCGATACTCATGACACGGCAACGCCGCGCCATGAGCCAGGTTCCGACAGCAGAGCTGGAAGTGATGTCAGCCGATATCGACGACGATGCGGCCGCGCACCTTGCCTTGCACAATGTCGCGCGCTGCATCCATCACGCCCGCAAAGGGGACATGTGTCGTCATGGCGGCGAGCGTGGCCTTGTCGAGTTCGCGATTCAACCGCGCCCAAGCCTCAATGCGCATCGGCTTGGGGCATTGCACGCTTTCCACGCCCAGCAGCGCGACATTGCGCAGGATGAAAGGCGCAACTGTGGTGGGCAGGTCCATGCCCTGCGCCAGACCGCAAGCGGCAATAGCGCCATGCGCCTTGGTGGCCGCCAGCACATGGGCCAGCGTGAGCGAACCAACCGCATCAATGCCTGCCGCCCAGCGCTCTTTCATCAAGGGCTTGGGCGGTGCTGCAAATTCCTTCGTGTCGAGAATTTCATCTGCACCGAGGCTTTTCAGATAATCGCCCTCTTCCGGGCGGCGCGTGCAGGCAATCACATGCCAGCCGGCATTTTTCAAAAGCGCTACGGCGACCGAGCCGACGCCACCAGCAGCACCCGTGACAATGGCCGGACCCATCGAAGGCGTGACGCCATGCTTTTCCAGCGCCATCAGGCAGAGCATGGATGTGTAGCCGGCGGTGCCGATTGCCATGGCCTCTTCCGGCTTCATGCCCTCAGGCAGATGCACGAGCCAATCTGATTTCAGCCGCGCCTTTTGCGCATAGCCGCCGAAATGGCCCTCGCCCACACCCCAGCCATTGAGGATCACTTTGTCGCCGGGCTTGAACTCGGGCGATGCGGATGTTTCCACCACGCCGGTGAAATCGACGCCGGGGATCATCGGAAATTTGCGCACGACGGGCGATTTGCCGGTAATGGCAAGACCATCCTTGTAATTGACGGTCGAATGGGTGACGCGAACAGTGACGTCGCCATCCATCAGATCCTTCTCGTCGAAATCGACGAAAGCCGCGCGATAGCCGGCATCATCCTTGTCGATGCGGACTGCCTTGAATGTGGACATCGAGCCTCTCCTCATTTCCTCGTCATTGCGAGCGGAGCGGAGCGAAGCAATCCAGAACCAATGCGCGGCTCTGGATTGCTTCGTCGCTTTGCTCCTCGCAATGACGACACAAAGATTGTGCGTCCGGCGGCAACGTCAAGCCGCCGCCGCACTCTCCTTTCGGACCACCGGCTTTTCCTCCACCGGCAGATTGATCAGGGCCGAGGCCACGCCAAGGGCAATGGAAAGGCCCCAGACGATTTCATAAGAGCCCGTCGCTTCACGCAAAACGCCGCCGAGCAGCACGCCCATAAAACCCCCGACCTGATGGGAGAAAAAGGCGAAGCCGTAAAGCATGGCAAAATAGCGCGTGCCAAACATCTGGCCGATGAGAGCCGAGGTCGGCGGCACGGTGGAGAGCCACAACAGGCCCGTGATCGCGCCAAACAGATAGGCGCTGGTGGCTGAAGGGGGCACCATCAGAAAGGCAAGCGTCGCCAATGAGCGGCCAAAATAGATGAATGAGAGAATGTAGCGGCGCGGCATCCGGTTCGACAAATAGCCGGCGCTGAGAGAGCCGACGATATTGAACAGGCCCACAAGCGCAAAGGCCCAATAGCCGACTTGCGGCGTGAGCCCGGCCTCAACCAGATATTTCTGCAGATGCACCGTGATAAAGGCGAGCTGGAAACCGCAGGTGAAAAAGCCAAGCACCACGAGCACATAGGAGCGATGGGCAAAAGCCTCTCCAAGCGCCTCGCGCAATGTCTGCTGTTTGGGTGCGCCTTCAACCTGCGTCTTGATCGGTGCGCTGGCGACCGCCATCGACAAAGGCAGAATGGCCAGCATCAGCACCGCAAAGAACAAAGCCGTCCAATGCCAGCCTGCCGACTGGATCATCGCGCCCGAGAGCGGCGAGAAAACAAACTGGCCGAAAGAGCCTGCCGCAGTGACAAGGCCAAAAGCCATGGACCGGCGGTTTTCAGGCAGCAATTTGGCCAAAGCACCAACCACCAGCGACAAAGCGCAGCCCGACAGGCCAAAGCCGATCAGCACGCCGGCGGCAAAGGTGAAAGCAATCGGCGTATCGGCCACCGACATGAGAGCAAGGCCGAGGCCATAAAGAAGCGCGCCACCCCAGAGCACCCGCAGCGAGCCGAAACGGTCGGCGAGTGCGCCGGCAAACGGCTGGCCGAGGCCCCAGAGAAGATTCTGAATGGCAAGGGCAAAGGAAAATGTATCCGAGCCCCAGCCATATTCCGTGATGACCGGCAGCTGGAAATTGCCCGAAGAGGCGCGCGGACCGAAGGTCAGCATGGAGATCATGCAGGCCGACAGAATGATCAGTTCGGGCGGCAATTTCCTGCCCTGCCCCGGTTGTGCCCCAGCCTGCGACATGCGGAACCTCTCTTCATCGGCCGGTAAAAATCCGGCTCTGGTCTTGCACTCAAGACATGGTTACCCTGTGCGCCGGATCATCGCCAGCGAAAACGAGACAAGAAAAGGCATGCCGGACGAGGTCAGCCAGACACAGGATGGGGAACGCAAGCCGCTCCTTTCCCACCGCGAGACTTTGGTCGTCGTTTTCGGCGTCCTCCTGCCCTTGTTCCTTGGTTCGATCTCCCAAAGCATTGCCGCCAGCGCCCTGCCCACCATCGGCCGCGCTCTCGATGCCACCGGCGATCTGTCGTGGATCATCACGGCCTATCTTCTGACCCAGACCGCCGCCACGCCGCTGTTTGGCAAATTTTCCGACACGCATGGCCGGCGTGCGACCATGATCATCTCCTTGTGGATTTTCATTGCCGGTTCGCTCGCCTGCGCTCTGGCAGAAAATATCACCATGCTGGTGATCGCGCGCGCCGTACAAGGCATTGCGGCGGGCGGGCTGACTTCTGTGCCGATGACTGTGCTCGGCGATCTGGCGCCACCCAAATATCGCGCGCGCTATTACACTTGGTTCTCGCTCACCTATATTACCGCCGGTGCGCTCGGCCCCGCACTGGGCGGCTTTTTCGCTGAATATGTCCATTGGTCGGCGATTTTCTGGTCGGGCATTCCGCTCGCCATTGTCGCGATTTTCATCACCAACAAATTGCTGCGCAAACTCCCGGCCTTTCACCGCTATCACAAGCTCGATCTGGCCGGTGCCTGCCTGATTACGGCGGCGAGCCTGTCCTT
>CANHAW010000081.1 GCA_947458675.1 Beijerinckiaceae bacterium | reverse complement strand
GGGGCAGAACTGGCCTGCCATGAAGTGGATCGTCCGCCCCTTTGCCATCGCATGTCTCGCGCTTGCCGCGAGCGCGACGGCCATTGCCCAAACCAATCCCGGCCAAGGCACGACGCCCTCCCCGCTCGCACCCCAACCGCAGGGAACGCCGGGCCGGCTGCAACCCTTTTCAGGCACACCCGCTTCCGGCACCGGCCGGCTCTTCCTCTCGGCGACTTTCGGCGGCAATTCGCAGAGCGTTGTGAGTGGCGTGCGGTGGCGGATTTTCCGCGAGAGACCGGATGCCAATGGCGTGCATCAGCTGGTGGCGGAATCGAGCGATCTGGCTCCCGCGCTGACCCTGCCCGACGGCGATTATATCGTCCATGCCGCCTATGGGCTGGCCGCCGTCACGCGCCGCGTTGTTATCAGCAGCAATAATGTCAATGAGCGCATTCCGCTCAATGCTGGCGCGCTGCAGATTGCAGGCATGCTCGGCGATGCGCCAATCCCTGTCGCGCGGCTGAAACTCGATCTCTATGTGCCCGAGCGCACAGGTCAGCCGGAGAAACTCGTCGCCGCCAATGTCAAACCCGGCGAGACAATCCGCCTGCCCGAAGGCAATTACCGGATCGTCTCGACCTATCTGGATGCAAATGTGCCGGCCTCCACGCCGGCCATCGCCGGCCTGCCCGCCAATGCAACCAATTCCGTCATCAATGCCGAAGTGCGCATCGAAGCCGGCAAAGTAACCGATGCAATGGTGCGCCATCGCGCCTCAAACATCACGCTGAAACTCGTCAACAATCCGCAAGGCGAGGCGCTGGCCAATACATCTTTCACCGTGCTGACGCCGGGCGGCGACGTCATTCGCGAAATGATCGGTGCTTTCCCGCGCCTCGTTCTGGCGGAAGGCGAATATACGGTGATTGCACGGCGCGACGGCCGGACGCATCAAACGACATTCAAGGTTCCCGCCAATGGCGACCACGAGGTCGAGATTATGGCGACCGGATCGGGAGGCTAGACGCCATGCAGACATTCTTCGTTGAAATCAAATGCGCGCTGGGCCGCACTTATGAAGTCGCCAGCGCATTGGCCGAAGCCGAGATCGCCTCGGAAATTTATTCCATCGCCGGCAATTACGACATTCTCGCGAAATTCTATGTCGAGAAAAACATCGATATCGGCCATTTCGTCGGCGAGAAAGTGCAAACGATCCCCGGCATTGTCGATACGCGCACCATCCTCACCTTCAAGGCTTTCTGAAAAGCCCCAAAACCTGCAGAAAGAAAATTCATGAGCGAGACCGCTGAATATAACGACGATCGCATGTTCCTTCTCGCCGTCTATCCGGCAAGGCTCGTCAAGGATGCGCAAGAAAACCATCAGACAGCGGTCTTCTACGATCAAAAGCCCGAGCCCTGCCTGTGGGCCGTGCTGACCATCCAGAATACGCCGGATTATCCGCTGGTCGGCATCAATCATTTCGAGACCGAAGAACAGGCGCAGGCCTACAAAGCCGGGCTTGAGCGGTGGGGCCCGCTGCACAGCCTCGGCGGTCGCTCCCCCACAGCACCCATGTCGATTGAAGATTACAAAGCCTGGAAGGAAGAAAATCGCCTCAGCGATTTCGACCCGACAAAAGTACCCCGCCTCGATGTCGACAATCGCATCGAGCTGGTCACGCAAACGAAAGAGCAATTTGTTGCAGGATTGCAGCAAGTGGCAGCCGTGGTACAGGGCCGCCCGTCGTAAGAGACGGATAGAGACACAAGTCGCAAGCGCAAGAGCAGCTGATATCAGCCTGCCTTGCGCTTTTTCTTTTTATCATCCGCCGCCAGCGCCATTTCCAGCGCGCGGCGAATGAAGCGCTGATAGGGAATGCCTTCTTCCTTTGCCCGCGCACGGGCCGCATCCAGCAATGTCTTGGGCAAGCGCATATTGACGCGCTCGCTCTTGGGCTGAAGCTCGAAATGCATCGGCTTGAATTGCGACAGATCATATTCCGTCAAATCAGCCGTTTCGAGAAAATGTTCTGCTTCCTCATCGCTCATGAGAACCGGAAGCGGCTTGAGCTTTTTCATAATGGGCAACCTCCTTCGCATGCATGTAGCGCGCACTGATTGGGCGTATGAAAACAAGACCGTCGCGAAATCTGATCGTGAAGACAGCAAAAATCCAACGACCCTTTGCTGTTTTGCCGATCGCTCGGGTCCGCGATTCAAGAACCGAGTTTTTCAGGTCGGGCCACAGGCCCGGTCCAGACAAGAACAGATCTTCAAGCTCAGCAATGCTCACGCCATGCTTCTGGCATTTGACGCGGTTGGCCGCGTCCCAATCGAAACCGTCGAAATCCATCGCAATGTCTCAAATGTATGTACAAATGTCAATACAATTTAAAAAGGGCCTTCCCCAAGAATAATCCCCCTGTCCCGCCATTGCGAGCGACGCGAAGCAATCCGGAAAGCCTCACCTGCGGCCCCTGGATGGCTTCGCCTTCGGCGCGCAATGACGACACAAAAAAGGCGGGCCGAGGCCCGCCTTTTCTTTTCAAATCACATCCGCTTTAAGTCGGGTGCAATCGCTTCTGCGGCCAGCATGTCGATTGCCTCGTCCAGCGACATGGACGTTTGCGCCTGCGATCCCAACCGGCGGATCGAGACGGATGTCTCCGCTGCTTCTTTCCTGCCGATGCACAAAAGCACGGGGATTTTGGCGAGCGAATGTTCGCGCACCTTGTAATTGATCTTTTCATTGCGCAGATCGCCTTCGATCCGCAGACCGCGGCTGCGCGCTTTTGCGATAATCTCCATCGCATAATCATCCGCTTCCTGCGTGATCGTGCAGACGGTGATCTGTTGCGGCGAGAGCCACAGCGGCAAATGACCGGCGTGATGCTCAATGAGAATGCCGGTAAAGCGCTCCAGCGAACCGAACATGGCGCGGTGGATCATGACCGGCACAGTCTTTTCGCTATCGGGGGCAATATAGAAAGCGCCAAAGCGCGTCGGCAGGTTGAAATCGACCTGCGTCGTGCCGCATTGCCATTCGCGGCCAATCGCATCGCGCAATGTATATTCGAGTTTGGGGCCATAGAAGGCACCCTCACCGGGATTGACGCCTGTCCTGACGCCACTCTCGCCAACCTTTTCCAGCACGCGCATGAGAGCGGCTTCCGCCTTGTCCCAGACATCATCTGAGCCGACGCGCTTTTCGGGGCGCGTGGAGAGTTTGAGCACAATGTCGGTGAAGCCGAAATCCTCATAGATGGACATGATGAGATCGTTGATCTTCATCGCCTCATCCATGATCTGCTCTTCGGTGCAGAAAATATGCGCGTCGTCCTGCGTGAAAGCGCGCACGCGCATAATGCCGTGCAGCGCGCCTGAGGGCTCATAGCGATGCACAGTGCCAAATTCGGCAATTTTCAGCGGCAGGTCGCGGTATGATTTCAGGCCGTTCTTGAAAATCTGCACATGGCCGGGGCAATTCATCGGCTTCAATGCAAAAACGCGCTCGTCTTCGGTTTGGGTGACGAACATGTTTTCGCGATAGGTCTGCCAATGGCCCGACGTTTCCCACAAGGCGCGGTCAAGCACCTGGGGCGTGTTCACTTCAATATAGCCCGCCTGCTGCTGGCGACGGCGCATATAGGAAATGAGCGTCTGGAACAAAGTCCAGCCCTTCGCATGCCAGAAAACGGTGCCCGGACCTTCTTCCTGGAAATGGAACAGATCCATCTCGCGTGCAAGGCGGCGATGGTCGCGGCGCTCGGCCTCTTCCAATTGCTTTAGATAAGCGTCGAGATCTTCCTGGCGGGCAAAGGCCGTTGCATAAATGCGCGACAGCATCGGCTTGGTGGAATCACCGCGCCAATAAGCGCCGGCCACTTTCATCAGCTTGAAGGCGGAGCCGATTTTGCCGGTCGACGTCATATGCGGACCGCGGCACAGATCGAGCCAGTCGCCCTGCCGGTAGATTTTCAGATCCTGATCGGCAGGAATGGTCTGGACGAGTTCAACCTTGAAGGCCTCGCCCGCTTTTTCGAAATGGGCAATTGCCTGATCGCGGCTCCAGACTTCCCGCACGAAAGCTTTGTCCTGCGCAATGATCTCGCGCATTTTCTTCTCGATCGCGGCAAAATCTTCCGGCGTGAAGGGCTCGGCGCGGAAGAAGTCATAATAGAAGCCATTGTCGATCACCGGACCAATGGTGACCTGCGTGCCCGGATAAAGCGCCTGCACGGCTTCGGCGAGCACATGGGCGCAATCGTGGCGGATCAATTCCAGCGCGCGCGGATCTTCACGATTGATGAAATCGATTTTGGCATCGCGCGTGAGCGGATCGGCGAGATCGGTCAGAACGCCATCGAGCGCCATAGCGACCGTTCGCTTGGCAAGAGAGGGCGAGATGGATTTGGCAATATCGAAGCCGGTCGTGCCGGGAGCGAACTGACGCTGCGCGCCGTCCGGGAAAGTGACGGAAATCATGTCATCTCCTGTTGCTCACTCGCCGATACGGGTCGGCGTAAGCGGGTTTGCTGATGAATGGCGGAATAGCCGAAATGCGCAGGGGCGCGCAAGTTACCCTCTCCCTGAGGGAGAAGCGGGCGCTATTTCTCAACCGCCTCACAGCGCCAGCGGCCATAGCGCCAGGGCGTCAGGGCGGAGGCGCCTGGGGGAAGGTCACGGGGGGCGGGATCATAGCCCGATCCCCCCCATGGATTGCAGCGGCAGATGCGGGCAAGACCCATCCAGCCGCCCGCCCATAGGCCATGAGCCTGAATCGCCTCATCGGTATATTCCGAACAGGTCGGCAAATAGCGGCACTGGCGCCCGATCAGCGACGACAGGGTCAGCTGATAGGTACGGATCGCACCATGGGCGAGCATGCGGGGCAGACGTTGCAAGGCGCGCCTCAAGAGGCTTTCGCTTCGTCCTGCGCGCCGATCTTGTCGAGGGCGCTGACCACAGCGTCGAACGTCAGCAAGGTCGAGGCGTGACGGGCCTTATAGTCGCGCACGGGCTCCAGCACGGCGCAATCGGCCCATTTGCCGGCCGGCGGCGCGCCATTTTCCTTCAGCATGCGGCGCATCTGCTCGCGCAGGTCGCGCAATTCCTCCGGCGTCGAGCCGACAATATTGCGCGCCATGATCGAGGAGGAGGCCTGGCCTAAAGCGCAGGCTTTCACATCATGGGCGAAATCTGCGACCTTGCCGTCCCGCAGTGCAACATCGACGGTGACCGTCGAGCCGCAGAGCTTTGAATGGGCCGTGGCGGTGCCATCGGGGTGCGGCAGGCGACCCAGATGAGGTATATCACCGGCAAGCTCGAGGATGCGGCGGTTGTAAATATCGTTCAGCATGGCGGACCTGACAGGACGGATAGACCGTCTTATATAGGGAGCAGACCAGCCTGACGAGCGGGCAGCCTGCCCCCTGCGTCAACTTGGCAAGGCCCTGCGCCGATCCGGAAAAATCTAAACTGGTCCAAAGCCAAGCCCGCCCCGTAAGCCTATCCGATATCAACCCCCCTCAGTGGAGGCGCCACATGGATGCCGTGGTTAAGACCTTGCCGTCGCGTCAGCCTAAGCCCGTAAATCAACCCCTCCCCCGCCCAAGCCGCGAAGAAGCGGAAGAAGCGGTCCGCGTTCTGTTGCGCTGGGCTGGCGACGATCCACGGCGCGAGGGATTGCTCGATACCCCCAAACGCGTTGCCAAGGCCTATGAAGAATTATTCGGCGGCTATCGCGAAAACGCCCACGAACATCTCGAACGCGTGTTCGAGGAAGTCGAAGGCTATGACGATATGGTGCTCGTGCGCGATATCGGCTTTGCCTCGCATTGCGAACATCACATGGTGCCCTTCGTCGGCAAGGCGCATATCGCCTATTATCCGGCAGAAGGCGTCGTTGGCCTGTCGAAACTGGCACGCGTGGTTGAAACCTATGCGCGGCGCCTGCAGACGCAGGAGACGATGACCGCGCAGATCACGGATTCCATCGACAGCGTGCTGAAGCCACGCGGCATTGCCGTGATGATCGAAGCCGAGCATATGTGCATGTCGATGCGCGGTATCCAGAAGCAAGGCGCGTCTACTGTGACGACGCAATTTACGGGCATCTTCAGGGATGATCCGTCTGAACAGGCGCGCTTCTACACGCTGTTGCGCGGCTTCAAGTAAAATCAGGCGGGCTTGGGCCCGCCTTTTTCTTTCCCCATCGCAATTGGAAAGATGAGCCGGGCAGCGGTCAATGCCGCCCTGGCAGCACGATCACGCGCGTCTTCACCGGAAGCGTTTCCTTCACCAGCACCAGCTCCGGTTTCTCGCGCCGCTCAATGTCAAAGCGCTCGCGCGCCAGATTGAGAAAGCGCTCCAGCGTCGAGGGGCCGAAAAAATGCATCGGCACGACAATGCGCGGCGAAATTTTGGCGATCACATCCATCATGCCCGCCTGGCCCAGCGTATAGCCGCCATCGACCGGCACAAGCAGCACGTCGATCTGTCCCAGACGACGCAAATGTTCCGCCGTGAGATCGTGATGCAAATGGCCCAGATGGGCTATGCACATCTGCCCCGTCTCGAAAACGAAGATCGAATTGCCGAGATATTCTGTGCCGCCCATCCAGTCGCGAATATTGGTCTGGACATTACGGATGCGCAGATCGTCGATGCGCACATCGTGTTCGACATCGCCGCCGCGCGGATTCCAGCCACGCAAGATCTGGCGAATACGCGGATCGGGTGAATCCGTATAATGGGTGGAATGCGCCTTGTTCATCGTCACTGCATCGAGCGGCAGGGGGACATGAACGTGATCGTTGTAATCGGTTGCCGCGCGCACACCCTTGGCGCTCTCGATCAGGAATGTTGCATGGCCCTTGAATGTGACGCGGACAACGTCCTGACTTGTTGCCGCCCGCCAGACCCGAACTTCCTCACGCCCGGCAACCAGCCTTGGACAGGCTTCTGGTTCGGCAGCTCGCGCTATGCCGGGCAGGAGAAAGGCGATCAACACGCCAGTCGCGGCAAGAATGGGGCGCATGGGGCCTCGCTGGTTTCGGCTTCAGAGATGGCGACCCGCCTCGCAATGGCGAGCACACTCCGCTATTGTGACCCCTGCAGCGCAAGTGCGCCCTTCACGTTCTGATGATTTTATGAAAAGGCCGCCGATATGACCGCCCCCTTCGCCCCGCGCGGGACCAAACAAGAGCTCGAGGAAGGTAAGGGCTTCGCGCCCAAATTCGATGCCGACGGCCTGATCGTCTGCATCACCAGCGAATCTGGAAGCGGCACGATTCTCATGGTCGCCTATATGAATGCGCAGGCCCTGCAGCTGACGCTCGAGACCGGCATTGCCCATTATTGGTCGCGTTCGCGCGGTGAACTCTGGCGCAAGGGCGACACATCGGGCCAGGTGCAAAAGGTGATCGAAATGCGCACCGATTGCGATCAGGATGCGATCCAGCTCATCGTCGAGGCCGGCGGCGACGGCAAGGCCTGTCATACGGGACGCAAATCCTGCTTCTATCGTCGCGTCACAGCTGGCGCAGACGGCGCCGTCCTATCCTTCATCGAAAACTGAAGGGGTATTCATCGGATCCTCACGATTGGGGCGACAGGATGGAACATGCAGCCAAGTTGCGTGTTCAGCTTAAGGGAGACCTCGAGCGATGCTGTCCTTCACGCGTGATGCCGGTGCTTCAGACGAAAACAACCAGCCCAAAGCTGGCGCCGGACCTGTCCGACGCCGGCCCGTGTTGGGGATAGCACTGGGTGCGGGCGCCGCACGCGGTTGGTCGCATATTGGCGTGATCCGCGAATTGGCTGCCCATGGAGTGACGCCCGATATTATTGCTGGAACCTCCATCGGCGCTGTGGTCGGAGGCTGTCACGCCGGCGGCCAGCTCGATGCTCTCGAAGACTTTGCGCGCTCACTGAATCGCCGAAAAGTTTTCGGCCTGATGGATGTGTCTTTCTCCGGCAGCGGCCTGATCGGCGGCGCAAAGCTCAAGGCCTTGCTGGAAGATTCGCTTGGCGATCGCAGCATCGAGGATTTGCCGAATGGCTTAGCTGCCATCGCCACAGAAATT
>CANHAW010000080.1 GCA_947458675.1 Beijerinckiaceae bacterium | reverse complement strand
CTCCATCTCGCGCCCGCGCGTTGTCTTCAAAAAGGATGAGGATGACAACACGCTGGAGCCGATCGAAGAAGTTGTAATCGACGTGGACGAAGAGCATTCCGGTGTCGTTGTTCAGAAAATGTCTGAACGTAAGGCCGACATGCTCGAAATGAGACCGTCAGGCGGCAATCGTCTCCGGCTGGTCTTCCACGCCCCGACGCGCGGCTTGATCGGCTATCAGGGTGAATTGCTTACCGACACGCGCGGCACGGCGATCATGAACCGCTTGTTTCACAGCTACGCGCCTCACAAGGGCGAGATTCAAGGACGTCGCAATGGTGTCTTGATTTCCAACGAACAAGGCGAGGCCGTCGCCTATGCCATGTGGAAGCTGGAAGACCGCGGCCCAATGATGATCGAGCCAGGCTGGAAAGTTTATCGGGGTATGATCATCGGCGAACATACCCGCGACAACGATCTTGAAGTGAACGTCCTCAAAGGAAAACAGCTCACAAATATCAGAACTCAAAGCAAGGATGAGGCTGTCCGTCTCACTCCGCCGATCAAGATGACGCTCGAGAAGGCTCTGGCTTATATTCAAGACGATGAGCGTGTCGAGGTCACACCCAAATCAATTCGTCTTCGCAAGGCGCTCCTTGATCCCAACGACCGCAAGCGAGCTGAGCGAAGCAAGGAAACGATCGGATAATCGAGTAAGCAAAGAGCCGGCACATAGTGCCGGCTCTTTTTGATTCAGCTCAATCTGTGAGCATGCGCTTCAGGAGCTCCAGCTCCTCTGAAAGCTGCCCATCCTTATGTGACAGCCCCTCAATCTTACGGACTGCATGCAATACAGTCGTATGATCGCGACCGCCAAAACGTCTGCCTATTTCAGGCAACGAGCGAAGCGTCAAAACTTTCGCAAGATACATCGCAATCTGTCGGGGGCGAACAACCGTTGCGGTCCTTCGTGAGGACAAAATATCTGCGCGGCTGACATTGAAATGCGTCGCAACAAGCTTTTGGATATCTTCAATCTTAACGCGCTTGGGTTCGCGTGTGCGAACCAGATCGCGAATTGCCGTTTCAGCTGTTTCGACAGACAGCGGCGCGCCGGTTAATGTGACATGCGCAAGAAGACGGTTCACCGCCCCATCCAAATCCCGCCCATTCGTCTGAACTGAATGAGCCACAAATGTGATCACAGCGGGCGGTACTTCAAAGCTCGGCTGCGTCACACGTGCTGCAGCAATACGCGTCTCGAGGATCTTGATTCGCAAAAGCTCGTCGAGTGCGCCCATTTCGACGCATAATCCACCTGCGAGGCGCGAGCGAACTCTCTCATCAAGGCTCTCAAGATCGGCTGGGGGCCGATCAGCGGCAATCACGACTTGTCGTCCTGCATCGATCAAGGCGTTGAGGGTATGACAAAACTCTTGCTGGATCGACTTACCCTGCAAGAACTGAACGTCATCTATGACCAGGACATCGATGGCGCGTAGCTTTTCCTTAAAGGCTATAGCCGTCTGAGCCTTAAGCGCAGACACGAATCCATACATAAACTTTTCTGCGGTCAGATAAATGACGCGCCGACCGGCTTCGCCAGCGGCATGTGCGATAGCCTGAATAAGGTGGGTCTTTCCGAGGCCAACAGAGGCGTGAAGATAGAGCGGATTGTAAATCGGCACTTCGGATGCCGGAGCTTGAGCGACCCGCTGCGCAGCAGCATGAGCAAGCTGGTTAGACTTGCCAACAAGGAATGTGGAGAACGACAGGCGCCGATCAAGCGGAGAGCCTCCAAGAGCCTCGCCATCCATGTGTTTCGTGTCGCGAACAATCTCCTGGTCACGACGCGGCGCCGCAGCGGTTGCCGGCGTATACAAGCTTGAACTTAAGCGCCCAGCAGCATCTTCGACTCGAGGCTGATGCGATGTTTCCGAAGGGCGGATCGATACATTGCGTCCAGATGTACGAACAGAGATTGCGATCAAGGCAACCCCAGGTATTTCCGACGACAGGGCAGCAATAATCCGGTCTGTATAGTGCGATTGAATCCAGCTCTTCAAAAACTTGGTGGGCACTGACAGGCGCGCAACATCATCGTTGACCCCATCGAGTTCAAGGCGACCGAACCACGAATTGAAGACGTCTTCACCAAGCTCAATTCGAAGACGGCGGCAGGCACGCTGCCAGCCTTCCAAGTGAACCCCTGAATGGGAATTTGCATCAAACTGCGCGGATTTCGTGCAGTTGGCCTCAACAGTGTCGAGACGTGGCTTTAGCATCTGGCGATCTTCTCAGGCAGGAGTTTCCGAGGGGAACCCGTCGGTGAATGGGCGACGCTGACCGTTTGGATTGAACGGCCAGCAGACTCATGCGTCCAAGGCTAGGCCGAAGCCGTACGCGCCCCACCCAAACTCAAGTGACAACTCCCGGAAAATGAATTCCGCCAAACGGACAATTCGTTTTCGAAAGAAAATGTACTTTCAACGCCTGGGATCTCACGAACACTGATCGGCTTGCCACACGAGCGCTCCGGTCTGGTCATAATTTCCGTAGTAAGCGTGAAAGTCATGATGCCCCCTTCTGCGGCCAAGCGGCCACAGTGCCATTTTCAAAATTTTATAAGCTGCCGCTTATTCCACGCGCTGTTAGCGCGCTGCTAGAAACGTTCCCTGCATTTTGTTCTCCCGTGTAGCTTGTGTCTCCTAGGCAATGAGACAGAAGCACTTTGTTTCGTTGGCCTTTCAATCTGCGGGGAACGCTTCTTGATGCAAAATGCTTACACAGGCCCAAACGTGTCCGCAACAATCTGCAGTCGCATCTCGTAACAAGCGGGATCATCGGTCTGTTGAAAGGCCCGCAAGATTCCAGATTGACGTTGATAACCGTCTGATTCCGGTGGACTACGACTGACTGCAACGAGATGCGGCGGAACGCTCAAACGAAGTCGCACAAAGGGCGATGTCGATTGTTAACGAATTGTCAAGAGGTACGATTCTAGCGCTCTTCGACGCTTAGCTCCCAAGTTGCTGAATCTAATAGTGTTCGCCTGTGCTCGCTTTGGCCAGAGTCATAAATCTGACAAAGTGTGGCTCACTCGCAAAGAATGGCTTGAAATAAAAAAAGGCCCGATAAAATCGGGCCTTTCATCAATTTAAGACAGCTCAAGCTTTACTTTGCCAGCGCCTTCACTCTCGTCGTGAGACGAGAAATCTTACGCGACGCGGTATTCTTGTGCAGGATCCCTTTTTGGGATGCGCGCATCATGAGCGGTTCGGCATCCGCAAGAGCGGCGGTTGCCGCCGTTGCATCACCAGAGGCGATAGCTTCCTCGACTTTGCGGACGTAGGTGCGCATCTGGCTGCGACGAGCGCGATTGACGGCCGTGCGGCGCTCTATCTTTCGGACGGCCTTCTTGGCCGAGGAGGTATTCGCCATAATTATTCCTCGAGGAACGGGCGGTCTCTTTCGAGACGCCAATAAACTTTTACCGCCAATCTGCGGAAGAGAGGGGCTTATAAACGGGAAATCCAGCAGGCGTCAATGGACTGGGACGATTCATTTTTTAGGGTGGGGGGAACAGCCCAAAAAATCGGGTGGCCGCTTCTCGAGGAAGGCATTCATCCCCTCTTTTTGGGCGGCTGTCGAAAAGGTCGCGTAAAAAAGACGGCGCTCAAAACGAATGCCCTCGCGCAAAGTCGTCTCATAGGCGCTGTTAACCGCTTCTTTGGCCATCATAACGGCCGGAAGCGACATATTCGCGATAGTATGGGCCACCTTGAGGGCTTCGGCGATCAAATCCGGCGTCGGAACCACCCGCGAAACAAGACCCGATCTCTCTGCCTCGGCAGCATCCATGAGCCTGCCAGTCAGGCACATTTCCATAGCTTTAGACTTGCCTACCAAGCGTGTCAGGCGCTGGCTGCCACCGGCGCCCGGCAAAACACCTATTTTGATCTCCGGCTGGCCAAATTTGGCATTCTCTGCGGCGAGAATAAAGTCGCACATCATGGCGAGCTCACAGCCCCCGCCCAGCGCAAAACCGGCCACTGCAGCGATCACCGGCTTGCGCATTGCCGCAACCCGCTCCCATTTCGATACAAAATCGCCGAGATAGGCATCGAGATAGCTCTGATCAACCATTTCCTTGATATCGGCGCCGGCGGCGAAGGCGCGCTCCGACCCAGTCAGGATAATGCAGCGAATAGAGGGGTCGTCTTCAGCCCGATCCAAGGCTTCGTTTAACTCAGCAACGAGTTGAATACTAAGGGCATTTAGGGCTTCTGGCCGATTGAGACGCACGAGCTGCACAGCCTCGTGACGCTCTATCAGAATTGTCTCGAAGCTCATCTCATTCTCCCAAAGTTCGGGGCTGAGCCTTGATGGCTAATGTGACCAAGAATGTTTGGGAAGAGCACCACAGCCACCTAAAGCCTCACAACCCTTCAAACAGGGCCGTGGACAGATAGCGCTCGGCAAAGGAGGGGATGATGATCACTATATTCTTGCCAGCCATATCGGCACGCATCCCCACCTCGATGGCGGCCGCAACAGCAGCGCCGGAAGATATGCCGGCGGGAATGCCTTCAAGTCTGGCAAGCAAGCGCGCCGTATCGAATGCGGTTTGATTTCCAACCGTCACCACTTCATCGATGACATTGCGATCCAAAACAGCGGGAACAAAGCCTGCACCAATCCCTTGAATTTTGTGCGGGCCAGGCTGACCGCCGGACAAAATCGGAGAATCCTCGGGCTCAACGGCAATAACTCGAACGTCCGGCTTCCGTGCCTTCAATATCTGTCCGACGCCCGTGATTGTGCCACCAGTGCCCACACCTGACACAAAGACATCGACCGTGCCCTGGGTGTCATTCCAGATCTCTTCGGCGGTGGTCCTGCGATGAATTTCGGGATTGGCTGGATTTTCGAATTGTTGCGGAATGATCGCCTCAGGAGTTGAGGCAACGATTTCGTTTGCCTTTGCTATGGCGCCCTTCATTCCCTGGGCGGCTGGCGTGAGAACCAGCTCTGCGCCCAAAAGAGCCAACATTTTCCGGCGTTCAATCGACATGCTTTCGGGCATGACAAGAATGAGCTTATATCCGCGCGATGCCGCAACGAAGGCCAGCGCGATCCCAGTGTTGCCTGAGGTCGGCTCCACCAAAATTGTCTTGCCTGGAAAAATTCGGCCCGAAGCTTCAAGCGCATCGACCATGGCGACGCCAATACGATCCTTCACGCTGGCGATCGGATTAAAAAACTCGAGCTTTGCGAGCAAATTGGCTCGGACGCCGCGCTCTGATGCCAAACGCTTCAAACGCACGAGCGGAGTATCGCCAATAGTCGCTGTTATGGATTCATAAATACGACCGCGGCCTGCCGAGCGTGAATGATCCTGGCTCATGTTCGCTCCGTTTTTCGTCAAAAACCATGGTACGAATTTTGACGGCAAACGGCAAGAAAGCCATCCTCAAATTGTGAAATCAGCTCGAGCGGAAGTCTCGTCAAAAATGGATTTTTCAGCCGCTTGACGGCAAAGGTCATCGACGGTCAAAGCGTCGAGGTCGGCGAGAAACTTCTCCCCCGCACGTTCCACCAAAGGTTGGACGACAAACTCCACCAATTTCGACTCTGGAAGTGGTGCGACCCCGTCCTCAAGATCATCCACCATAGCGGCTCGAACGATCTCGCCAGCCGTAATACGACGACGCTCACGCGCAAGCTCATATCCGCCGCGTGGGCCCCGAACACCCTTCAGGATGCCCACTCTGACTAGAGCCTGAAGCAAAGTCTCCAAATGCCGCGGCGGCAAATTATGTCTTCCCGCAAGAGCCTTTGCCGCGACAGGGGTTGGGCGAGCATGAAGGGCGATATCGACGACCGCTGCTATTGCAAGCTGACTACGACGCGACAGCAAGATCATTAAGTCCTCCGTTCAGATGTCGATATTCCTGTCGAGCCAAAACCGCCTGCCCCCCTCTGGGACTGCTCAAGATCTTGAACCTCCACAAGCCGAGCGCGACTGACAGGCGACAGGATCATTTGCGCAATACGATCACCACGCCCAATTTTAAACGCCTCGCGCCCAAAGTTCACAAGGATGACGCAAATTTCACCGCGGTAATCAGAATCGATGGTCCCAGGCGCGTTCAGAACCGTCACGCCATTGCGAAGGGCAAGGCCAGAACGTGGTCTGATCTGGGCCTCAAACCCTTCTGGTAGCTGAATGGACAGGCCCGTTGGCACGAGTTCTCTGCTGCCAGGCTCTAAAAAGAGGTGAGTGCCAGCCGGCAATGCCGCGACCAGATCGAGCCCCGCAGAGCCCGATGTCTGATATTCGGGCAGCGGTAAATCTGCGCCATGCGGTAACCGCGTCACTTGCACGTCGATCATATCGTCCTCATTTTCCCAGCATTCCAGCGAACCGCTGAATGAGGCGTCGCGCGACCTCTCCCTTATCGAGCAGAGGCCATGCCTCTTGCTGGTCACTCGATATGAGATGCACCGTATTCTTGGATCCGCCCATGACACCCGTTCCCGGACCCACATCATTCGCAACGATCAAATCACATCCTTTGCGCTGCAGCTTAGACAGCGCGTGCCCTATGAGATTACCCGTCTCCGCAGCAAAGCCTACAACCAGAGACGGCCTACCTTCACCCGGTCGAGAAACTTCCGCGAGAATGTCCGGGTTCTCAACCAAGGCCAGCACTGGCGGCCCGGAACCTCTCTCCTTCTTGATCTTTCCTGCAACAGGATCTTCGATACCCCAATCTGCAACTGCCGCTGCGCCGATGAATATATCGGCTGGAAGGCTGGCTTTCACCGCGGCGAGCATCTCTTTTGCGGTTTCAACCCTGACGACCGAAACTCCCACCGGATCTGGAATCGAAACAGGCCCAGTCACCAAAGTCACATTCGCACCGGCTTGTGCAGCAGCTGCCGCGATGGCGTGACCCTGCCGTCCAGAAGAACGATTCGCAATATATCGTACCGGATCGATTGGCTCATGCGTTGGGCCGGAAGTCACAATCACGCGACGCCCCGCCAGAACCTGAGAGGTAGGCTGAAGAGCCGCTGCAATGGAAGTGAGTATCTCCATCGGCTCCGACATGCGCCCTGGGCCATATTCACCACAGGCCATTTCACCGTCTGAGGGACCAACAAACAAAAGACCGTCTTCGCGCAATTGCGCTACATTCCGAACGGTGGCCGGATGATGCCACATTCTAACATTCATGGCTGGCGCCATGAGCACCCGCTTGTCGGTTGCCAAAAGAATGGTCGATGCCAGATCGTTGGCTATTCCAGCCGCCGCTTTTGCAAGAAGATCAGCAGTGGCAGGCGCGACGACGAGCAGATCAGCGCTGCGGGACAATTCTATATGGCCCATTTCAATCTCTTCGGTCAGACAGAACAAATCCTCATGAACGGGATTTCCTGTCAGACTGGCGACGGACAATGGTGTTACGAATTGCTTTCCGGCAGCCGTCAGGACGGCCCGAACAATCGCTCCTCGCTCACGAAGTCGTCGGATCAAGTCCAGCGACTTATAAGCAGCTATACCGCCGCCGATAATCAGCAGGATACGTTTTCCCTCGAGGGTGAGACCCTGTTCCATCGACTTGAACTCCGTCAGCGCCAGAACAGCGCCAGCGCCAAAAGAACCACCATCGCCCAAAGTGCATAATGACCGGATCGTGCTGATCTTGCTTCAGCCATCTCCATTTTTTCGATCGTTTTCGGAGAAAGCTCAAGCCCATTTGCGCTCAACTTCTCGAGCTTTTCGATCATTCTCTCGCCGCGTATCAAGACATTGGGAAGATCGTTTGCAAAACGAGCGATCGTAACGAGATTTCTGCCCAGATCCTCGATCTTGCCCTTGGGGCCAAGATTTTCCTCAATCCAGCTTCGTACGACAGGCTCTGCAGTGGACCAAAGATCGAGTTTTGGATCGAGTGAGCGGCCAACGCCCTCTACAACAACCATTGTCTTCTGCAGCATGACGAGCTCGGTTCGCGTTTTCATCTCAAAAATCGCGGTGATCTCAAACAACAGAGTAAGCAGCCTGGCCATAGATATTTGATCTGCCGTTCGCGAATGAATTGGTTCGCCGATTGCCCTCACAGCTT
>CANHAW010000079.1 GCA_947458675.1 Beijerinckiaceae bacterium | reverse complement strand
AGCCGAGTCGAAAATTCGTGCCGTAGTCGGAGCCAGATATAATTGCCCGGCTCCGGAACCTTGAACCTTTGGAAGCTTGGCCAAAGCAAGCTCGGTTGCAATCAGGGCTTCGCGCGAACGGCCACCGGCCTTGTTGATGAGCCCGGAGGCAAGGCCGTCTTCATCATCGAGAATGACCTTAAGGAGATGCTCGGGTGCGAATTGCTGATGACCTTCCCGCAAGGCCAGAGACTGGGCAGCCTGAACAAAGCCCCGCGCGCGTTCAGTGTATTTTTCAGCGTTCATGTTCGTCTCCTCAACCGTCGCTGGGATCCCGTAGCGATCCCGCAATGTCGAAAGTGAGCCCCTCTGGCAGCTCCAAAGGATGTAGGAAGGAGACGCCATAAACAAAAGGGGATCCGAACAGGCTTTTCTGCGCGATGATCCAGATCATGAACGCGAGTATTTCATTTCGTAGAAATGGCAGGCTTCCACATCGTTCAGGAAGAAATAAAAAGGGGGCCGAAGCCCCCTTTAAAATCAGTCCAAACTAGAATTTTCACCGCGCGCAGGCGCCTCTGCTTCGCCTTCTGGCCGACGCCGGCGCCGGCGAGGCCGCAGATGAAAGCCGCCGCCTTCATTCTCTTCCGTGCGGACCACATCTGCGTCAGGTGCCGGACCCGCCTCCGCTTCATTGACCGGGATTCGTACTGGAGCGGTGATAAACGCTGGGAGCCCACCAGATTCTGGCTGCTCGTCCCCATTGCGGTTTTCGAATCGCGGCTGTTGATCGTTTCGAAACTCCCGCTGTGGCCGCGGTCCCCTGTTTGGATTATTGCCATGTCGGCTTTGCTGACCATTGCGGTCCTGGTAGGGCCGGTCAGGCCGCGGCCCCCGCTCTTGACGCTCTCCCTGCGGCTGACCCTGTGGGCGCTCCGATCCGAAATTGTTCTGAACGAAGGGCTGAGGTGATCCACCGGAGAAAGGCTGCGGTTGCCCGCCGTAGGGCTGCTGCTGTGGTGGATTTGGCGGCATTCGCTCCAAGGGCGATGCGAAACGATCCGGGATTCCGCCCTCGTCGTCGTCATCTTCCTCAGCTTCAGCTTCGCCGGCGGGCCGCATATATCCAGCCTGGGCCTGCTGCTGAGCCTGCTGTGCAGCTGCGATAATCCGAAAATAATGCTCGGCATGCTGCAGATAGCTTTCTGCCATCACAGGATCGCCGGACGATTGAGCATCGCGCGCGAGTTGAAGATATTTCTCGCCAATGTGGTGGGCTGTCCCGCGGATTTTGACGTCGGGTCCATTGGACTCATAGGTTCTTGTGAGCGGATTCGGGCCCTTCCTATTATTGTTATTGCGGCCACGCATACGCTTGTTTTGACCAGGTCTCATCGATGATCCTTGATGTGCGCCACGGCCCGGATGGTCGTTTGACCGTCGGGGCGGTTTACATTTCTTCGACAGCTATTTTGGTTAAGGCGAATAGGCTCTCCAGCCAGTCTGCAAACAGCCCCGGTAATCTCGGAGCATCACCATCTGCGACACATTGCAGATACGGCTAATAGGGAGACGCGCCTGGCTAGGCCTGTAATAAGCGTCAAGCTAACGATACGGAGGACGTTGCAGGAAGCGATCGACCTCTACGCATCCCAAGCTATTGCGCATGCAAAGCCGAGGCGATTTCTGCCTATCTTTCTAGTCGCTTTTGACGGTCGCGCCAAGGGGGATTTGGCAAAATATGAAGGGGCCTGAGGCTTAACCTGGATTGTGCAGGACAATTGCCCTGTCGATCCCGCCCAAATCCTTGTGCAGCGCCCCGACTTTCAGACCCCATCTCAAAGCCAGATCTGCGACGTCGGCGGCTTGTCCTGCTCCCAGCTCGAGAACGGCAAATCCTTTCGGCTTCAGTACCTTATCAAGAGATCTGATGATTTCTGAATAAGCAACGAGACCGTCTCCACCTCCGTTGAGCGCAAGGATTGGATCATGGTTCAGGACTTCAGGTGGAAGCCCTCCGATATCCCCGGCCCGTATGTATGGAGGGTTTGAGATGATCAGGTCGAATCGCCCATCGAGGCTCTCCATCCAATTGCCCCGCAAGATATGGGCACGGTCACTCAGCTTGTTGCGTCGGGCATTTCTGGCGGCCAATTCGCAGGCCTTCGCAGACAGATCGACCCCGATGCCCCGGGCTCGCGGACATTCAGAAAGCATTGCAAGCAACAGCGCTCCAGACCCAGTCCCTAAATCCAGCAGATCGATTTCTTCCGACTTTCGAGAGCCGAGCTCCGCTAGCGCGGCTTCAATAAGTGTCTCGCTGTCGGGCCGGGGATCCAGCACGTCGGGCGCAACTTCAATTTCCAAATTCCAGAACTCTCTGAAGCCGAGAATGCGGGTAATGGGTTCCCCGGCCAGTCTTCTTGCGACAAATCCAGACAAAGTCGCCGCTTCATCCGAACTGACTGCGCGATCGGGATTTGCGATCAAAAATGTCCTGTCGAGCTGCGTTGCGTGGATGACGAATCTCGTCGCTTCAGACCAAGCATTTTCAATGGAACCAGCAGAGAGCAGTGATGAAATGTAACGAATAGCTTGTGAGCAGCCGCAACCATCAAGTTCGGCTTTGAATAGGTGGCTCATGCTTGAGAATGTCCTGTTGCCGCCCGCATAAGCACACGCATCAAGCGATCGGTAAACATTTCTGGACGAGACGGCATATCTCCATCAGCAAGTTTGGCCTCATCAAAAATGAGCCATGCAATATCTTCAATCAGTGATTGGTTCTTCCCGTCGAGCAGATCTGAAAGGGTGACAATCAGCTCATGCGAAGGATTAATTTCAAGAACAGGTTTCGAAATGCTTATTGGCGCGCCATGCTCGGCCAGCATGCGTTCAAGCCGCTTGTCACGAGCATTCGCCGAGGCGACAAGGCATGCCGCACTTTTTGAAAGGCGTGCTGATGCGCGAACATCTGCAACGTCGGAATCAAGTGTCTGTTTGAAGACAGCAAGTAGGCTGGCAACTTTTGCTGAAGGTTCTCGAATTGTCTGGGCCTCACCCTCCATGAGCGGGACGTTGCTGATATCAACCTCGCCCTGAGTGGCGGACTTAAATGGTTTGCCGTCATATCCGACAGCGGTCTCGACCCAGAAGGCATCGATCGGGTCCGATAGAAGCAGAACCTCAATGCCACGCTGACGAAAACCCTCGAGCTGCGGACTAGATGTAATCCGCATATGATTTTCTCCGGTCATGTACCAGATATCTGTCTGATTGGGTCGCAGATCAGCAATATAATCAGCTAACGACCGTTTCTGTTCGCTTTCCTTTGAAGTTGCAAATCTAGCAAGTTTGAAGATTTGATCCCGTCTTTCAGGATCCTCATACAGACCTTCTTTCAGCACAGCGCCAAAATTTTGCCAGATCTGCGCAAATTTTTCCTGATTTGTTTCGGTAGTTCTAATCAGCTCCTGCAAGATTTTTGTGGCAATTCCTTTCCGGATGGCACCAAAAATAGGGCTCTCCTGAATCATCTCTCGCGAGACGTTTAACGGGAGGTCGTTTGAATCTACGACAAGCCGGATAAAGCGCAGCCAGCCGGGAAGCAGATTCGCATCAGATGTGACAAGCACACGTCGGACATAGAGTTTTCCTCGACCCTTTCTTGCTGGATCGAACAGATCAAGCGGACGAGAGCCTGGAATGAAAGCCAATGCCGTATATTCTTGGCGCCCCTCGGCATGCCAATGTACGGTGAGATCCGGTTCGTCGAATTGTCCGGCTAGTGCATGATAGAATTCATGATATTCGGCGTTGCTAATCTCGCTCTTCGCGCGGCGCCAAAGTGCTACCCCTTCGGTGATGCGTTTGGCTTCCGAACCTCTCTTTGCAATCAATTCAACCGGAATAGCAATGGCACCAGAATGTTCTCGAATGATCCCTTCCATTTGAGTTGCCGATGCATATCGGCTGCCGTCTTCGGTAAGTTCAAGTGTAATTCGTGTGCCGTGTTCTGGCGCATCTTCCAAATTCATTTGGCGGGTTGAGAAAGTTCCTTTCCCATCAGATTCCCAAGACCAAGCTTCATCGGATCCAGCCTTACGGCTTTCGACCGTGACTTTGTCTGCGACCATGAAAACAGAGTAGAAGCCGATACCGAATTGCCCGATCAAGTCACCGCCATTCGCGCCTCTTTCTGCTGAATTGAGTCGTTCAAGAAAGGCCCGCGTACCTGAATTGGCGATTGTGCCGAGGGATTCAATCAAGTCTTCGCGGCTCATGCCGATTCCGTTGTCGGCAAAGATCAGTCGTTTGTTTTCTTCATCTATGGTGATGGAAATACTGAAAGGCTGCCCCTCCTTGATCAGGTCAGGGGCCTTTAACGATTCATAGCGGAGCTTCTCGCATGCATCAGCAGCGTTTGAGAGGAGCTCACGAATGAAAACGTCTCGATCGGAGTAGATGGAATGCGCCATCATTTGGAGAAGGCGCGCAACATCGGCCTGAAACGAATGGGATCCCGTCGGCTGTGCCGCGACTGTTTCTGCTTTCGTCACCGATCCACTCTCATTGGCTGTGAATTTGCGAGACAGATATTGCGGTGAGGAGCCCTTCTTTCAAGCCGGCCATTCCTCCGTGGTGCATAAAAAGCACTCGCCGGAGGCGCCGCTTTTGGGCTGGCCGGCAGAAGCCCGGATGCGTGGAGAAGGTCTTTCAGGCCAAGCCGGGGATTTACTCGCCAATCCTGGCTCGCCCCTCGCCCTGTCGACAGGACAAAGGGGTTTCCCCTTTATTGTGCGGGAACCGCTTGAATGGCTCTCAGGAAACCTCGATCATATGGGGCGGAGGGGCCTATGGAACACAAGAATAAGCCGGAGCAGGGCAACCCGCGCGCTGATCAATCCAGGACGACGGCAACCCATCTTCGCCTGGTTCCTGTCGACGCCATGGCATCGCCCTCCCGAAGCATTCCCGACATTTCATTCGATCGGCACGAATTGTCGATTATTTTGGGCCTTTATGGGCGCATGGTGGCCGCCGGCGAATGGCGTGATTATGCGATTGATTTCAATAAGCAAAAGGCAGTTTTTTCAATCTATAGACGAAGCTCGGAAGTGCCTTTGTACAAGATTGAGAAGGATCCGAAATTGGCCCGCCGCCAGGGTGCATATTCTGTCATTGCAGCTGGTGGGCTTGTTCTGAAAAGAGGCGCTGATCTGTCCCGCGTCATAGCGGTCCTCGAAAAACCGGTAAGACTCGTCAGCAGATAAAAAAAGACCCCGCCGAAGCGGGGTCTTAAGGACGTATGTTGCGTTTATTCTTCGCGCTGACCCGTCAGGGCGAGGATAAACTGGAACATATTGACGAAGTTCAGATAGAGGCTCAGCGCACCCATGACCGACGCCTTGCCGGCCAATTCGGTACCGGCGACGAGGTCATATTCTTCCTTGAGGCGCTGCGTGTCCCAAGCTGTGAGACCAGCGAAGATCAGCAGGCCAATCAGCGAGATGGCAAAGCCCAGGATGCTCGAGCCAACGAAAATGTTGATCAGGCTCGCGATGATCAGGCCGAAGAGACCCATCACCAGGAACGATCCCATTCCCGAAAGGCTGCGCTTCGTCGTGTAGCCGTAGAGGCTCAGAGCGCCGAAAGCTGCGGTCGTCGCAAACAGCGCCTGGACGATGCTGCCAGCCTTGAACACGAAGCCGATGGAGCCCATCGAAAGGCCCATCGTAGCCGAGAAGGCAAGGAAGGTACCCAGCAGAGCCGAGTAGCTCATGCGCTCAAAGCGGAACGACAGGAAGAAGACGAAGCCGATGGGCGCCAGCATGATCACCCATTTGAGGGGCGACATATACAGGGCCTGCACGACCGGGCTCGTCTTGCCCATCATAAAGATGCCCATCGCGACAAGGGCGGTCACGCCCAGCGCCAAGGTCATCAGATTGTAGATACCGAGCATGTAGGAGCGCAGGCCCTGGTCGTACTCGGCGGTGCCGGCCCGGGCTACGCCGGTTCCCCAGGGGAGCGAAGCGTTGCGGTCGAAGTCGGACATGGTTTCCTCTCACGTCAATGCAGACGCTTTCCGCCGGATGGTCGGAGCGCTGCCTCCCAATAATATGGATTGCCTTTGGGGGCCGGGCAAGAGGATCGGCCCCTGGCAATGTCGCATTTGCGCCTTGCAGGGCCCGGAAAGGCGGCTTATGCGCCACCACCCCGTTCACAAATTAGAGAGCCCGCAGGTGACGGGCGGGTTTCTGCCCCAGAATCCGCCAAGTCCCCAAAAGCCCGAGACCGACCGTGATGGACAGGGCAATTCCAATCGAAGCCAGGGCTGGCACCCACATCCAGACAAAAGTGTCGGCTTTCATGATCTTCATGAGCACGAACCAGGCGGCGAGCGTGCCGGCCAGCAGGCCGAATGCAGCTGTGGCGAAACCCAGCAGGGCATATTCAATGACCAGCGCGCTCAAGAGCCGCTTCCGCGTGGCGCCCAGCGTCTTCAATACGACGGCATCATAGATGCGGCTGCGCTGACTGGCGGCCAGCGCCCCAGCCAGAACCAGAATGGATGCGGACAGGGCGATTGCCGATGCGCCTTTGATTGCAAACGCCAATTGGCTGGTCGCCTGACCTATCGCTTCGAGTGCATCCTTTACGCGTAGACTTGTGATGGTCGGAAAGCGCGTGGCGACATCGCGAAGCAGCGAGAGTTCTTTCTCCGCCTCATCGTTGCCATTGAATGTCGCAGTGGCAAGGAATGAGTGCGGAGCTGCAGCAAAAGTGTTCGGCGAGAAAACGAACACGAAATTGATGCCAAGAGAGCGCCAGTTCACGACACGCAAATTGGCAACGCGCGCATTAATGTTGCGGCCCGCCACGTTGACGGTAACCGTATCGCCAAGCTTGAGGCCCAAGCCTCGCGCGACTTCCGCTTCAATCGAAACAAGCGGGGGCCCTTTGTAATCAGCAGGCCACCAATCCCCTTCCATCAGAGAGGAGCCGTCAGGGATCGATGTGGAATAGCTGATACCACGGTCCCCCTCGAGCACCCATTGTGCATTTTCGGCTGCACGAACTTCATTCGCAGGCGTGCCATTCAGGCGGACAACGCGACCGCGCATCATGGGCACGCGCTCGACCTTTGCGTCCGGCGCCCTTGTCTTCAGGAACTCGTCGAATTCGTTCACCTGCGAAGATTGAACATCCAGAAAAAAGAAGCTTGGTGTTTTTCCGGGCAGTCCTCGGGTGAGCTGGTCTCGTATATTGGCGTCGATCAATGTTAATGCGACGAGAAGCGTCAGGCCCAGACCCAAGGAGAGAACGACAGCAGATGTCAGCGCTCCGGGGCGATGGATATTTGCAATTGCCATGCGCAACTCAACGCTGCGCAATCGGGGTGCGTGCTTGGCGAGAAGGTGAATTCCTGTCGCAACGAGACGCAGGATAATAAATGCAACGATCGTCGCCCCGCCATAAATGAGCGCCAGCCGCCGATCCGTTGCAAGCAGCACCACGGCAGCCACGAGGCCCGTTCCAGCGACGGCTGTCATTGCTATGTAACGCGCGCGCGCACGTTTGCGGGCCGACTCGACCATGTCGCGGAACAGGCTCGAGACAGGAACATCATGCGCCCGCCCGATGGGCATGAGCGAGAAGGTCAGTGCTGTGAGCAAGCCATAAATGATACCTGCGAAAATCTGGCTGGGGTAAATCGATGGCGTGAACGGAAACGGAATTGACGAACCAAGAGCATAGGCAATGCCGAAGGGCATTGCTGTTCCAAGAAGCAATCCGATCGCAATGCCGACCAGAGCGACAATGACCACCTGCAACAGGGTTGAATTGAAAACATAAGACCCCGTTGCGCCCAGGGCTTTCAAAGTTGCCAGATCGGGTTTCTTGCGGTCGATGAAAGCGTGAACCGCATTTGCAACCCCAACACCCCCAACGATCAGCGCAGTGAGCCCGACCAAGGTCAAGAATTGCGTGAATCGTGCGAGATTGCGTTCAAACTGGGGCGACACATTTGCGCGCGTTCGGACCTGCCATCCAGCATCGGGGAAAGCTTTTGCGAGATCTGATGTGAAATCTTGAACCGCCTGCTCGCTAACAGGTGCGTTTGGGCTGTTCGATT
>CANHAW010000078.1 GCA_947458675.1 Beijerinckiaceae bacterium | reverse complement strand
ATGGATTCTTAAGCCAACGAAAATGTCATCTGCAGGCTGGACCCTTCTCCAGCCTGCCCGGCATCCACAACGGCGCCCTTCATGGCAATGGTGGGGGCGAGATTGACATTCATTCCGGTCCGGGACGCCACGCGACATAGGCTCGCTCACGCACAACCGGCCGGAATCGTCCCGAAAAGCACACGACCGCCCCAAGCCTGACGCGTTGAGGGGGCATCTGTTCGTCGGGCCCGCTTCGTGCCATGGTCGGGGGGTCAAAACCCCAAGGGCTCAAGCCATGAAAAACCTTTTGGTGCCGGTCGAATCCCATTCAGGCGTGGAATCCGTGCTGCAGACCGCCCTGCTGGTGGCGCGCCGGTTCGATTCCTATGTCGAGGGCATGCCGCTTGGCCCCGATCTGCCAGACCTTGTCGCTTTCGACATGCCGGTGAGCTGGACCGTCTCCGATCAGAATACCTGGAAGGAAATGGCTGACGAGGCGGCCAAGCGATTTGAGACTTTCATGCTGGACAATGGCTTTGCCCGGCGCGGCGGCGATGCGCGCCTGCCCTCCTTTGGCTGGACGGGCGAGCGCTCATTCGGCGACAGTCAGATCGGCAGCTATGCCCGCATTTTCGATTGCACCATTCTGGGCCGCCCCGGCACAGATCGCGGCGACCCGCGCATGGCGACGGCTGAAACGGTTTTGTTTGAAAGCGGCCGCCCCATCCTGCTGGCGCCACCCAAGCCGCCGGAAAAAACGGCTGAACATATTGTCATCGCCTGGAACCAGAGCATGGAGACGGCGCGCGCCAGCGCCATGGCCATGCCCTTATTGCGTCATGCGCAAAAGGTCAGCGTGATGACAGTGGAGGAATTCCGCTCTGAAGGCCCATCGGGCGAGATTTTTGCAGAATTGCTGAGCAACCATGGCATTGCCGCCGAATTCGTCGTGCGCAATGCAAAGCACCGCAACAGCGGCGAGGCTATTTTGCGCGGCGTCGAAGCGCTCGGGGGCGATCTTCTGATCAAGGGCGCCTATACGCAAAGCCGCCTGCGCCAGATGTTTTTCGGCGGCGCGACCAGCCACGTCATGAATTATGCCGAAGTGCCTGTTCTGATGACGAGCTGATCAGGCCTTACACGCGCCGCATGGGATTGCTCCAGGCCAGCAGCGATCCAACAATGGGGAAAAGCGCAAGGGCAAGAAAAGCCGCTCTGAAAGCATCCGATACGCCCTCGCGCACATCTGCGGCGCGCTGCGCCGGCAAGGATGACAGAGCGGCTTGCGTATCGTTGAGAATGGCGCCGAAAAGTCTCGCCGCCTCGGGATCGCGCCAAGCCATGCTGGCGAACAAAACCGTTCCGATCGTCGCTGTGCCAAGCGATGCGCCGACAGAGCGCGACAATTGCACCGATGCAGCCGCCTGACCAAGAGCATGCGGGCCGGCCGCCGTCTGCACCGTCACCTGCGCCACGCCCATCACCGTACCCATCGAAATCGCATTGAGCGTCAGCAGCGCAGCGATCTGGCCGATTGAGAGAGCGTGCGAATAAAGCGCAAAAATAATGATCAGACAGGCTGTCACCATCATGCCGATGGAGGGGAAGATCATCGTTCTGCCGGTGCGCGACACAATGCGCCCCGTCGTCACCGAGCCAATGCCAATGGCGGTTGTGACGACTAGCAGAACGAAGGAAATATCAGCCGGGCTCGCCTGCCGCGCAGCGCGCAGATAGATCGGCAGAAAAGCCACCAGCGAAACCAGCGTTGCCCCGTGGCAGGCGGTCATCAGATCGGCGCGCCAGATGGCCGATTGCCGGAACAGCCGCACGGGCAGAAGCGGCGTCTCTGTTTTCCACTCACGCCGCATCAGCAAAACGAAAGCCACAACAGCCGTGACCAACATGGCAAGAATGAGCGGGCGCCGCTCAACATCGAAAGCCCGGATCTGATCGAGCGCCAGCAGCACCGGAACAACGAGACAGATGAAATAAAACAGGCCCGGAAAATCGAAATGCCATTCACCCTGGCGCACGACCGGCCGCGGCTTCAGCCGCAAGGTGAGCAGAATGGCGAGAATTCCGACGGGCACATTCATCAGAAAAATCGCTCGCCAACCAAAAAGCTCGGTCAGAAAAACGCCTGCCACAGGACCGAAAGCCGAAGCCGACACGGCGATACCGGCAAGATAGCCTTGAAACTGGCCGCGCTGGCGCGGCGGGACCGCCTCGCCGATAAGCGCTTGCGAGAGCGACATCAGGCCGCCGCCGCCAAGTCCCTGCATGAAACGCGCAAGAGCCAGCAGCAGGATCGATGGTGCAAAGGCGCAGGCCAGCGACGAGCAGATATAAACGCAAAGCGCCAGCAGCATCAGGCGGCGCCGACCGAAACGGTCGCCAAGATAGCCATAGACGGGCGCGGCAATGGTCATGGCGAGCAGATAGGCGACGACAGGCCAGGAGATCCGCTCGACATCGCCGAGCGCCCCGGCAATGGCCGGCAAGGCGCTGGCGACAATCGTCTGATCGCTCATGGCCATGAACATGGGCAGCATGATCGAAGGGAAGACGGTGAAGAACAGCCGTCTCGTATTCGGCGGGCTCTCGGGAGGTGCAACGGGTGAGCCGGCGCCGCTTGTCACGCAAAAACCTTTCGGATCGGGAATCGCCAGCTTGCGCCAGCTTAAGAGACATAGGGCGGCAAGCGGGAACGGCAAAACAATTTGGAGCAAAGGGCACAGGCGGCGCTCTTGCCAAAGCCCGGTTTCGTTATATTCTAGAGAATATATCGGAGCAAAAAGATGACGTCCCCGACCCGCCGGGCCCTGCTTGCCCAATCAGGGGCGGCTCTAGCGTGCCTCTTTGGGGCGGGCGCCGCCGCGCAAGGCCGCCCGCTGACGATTTTTGCCGCCGCCAGCCTGCGCGAGGCGCTGGAGGATATTGCCGGGCTTTTCGTTACCGCAGGAGGGGCGCGCCCGGTGCTCTCCTATGCCGGCTCGAACCAGCTCGCCCGCCAGATCGAACAGGGCGCCCCGGCCGATCTCTTCCTGTCTGCCGATGAGGAATGGATGGACTTTCTTGTCCGGCGCGGCCTGATCCGGGACGGGAGCCGCCGCAATCTGCTCGGCAATTCGCTTGTGCTCGTAGGCCCGGCCGGAGCACAGCAACGCGTTACGATCGATCGCAATCTGGATCTCGCAGCTTTGCTGAAAGGCGGGCGGCTCGCCATGCCCGATCCCAATTCTGTGCCGGCAGGCCGATATGCAAAAGCCGCGCTCGAACATTTCGGTCTCTTCGCAAACCTGCGCAACAAAATTGCGGCGAGCGAAAATGTCCGCGTGGCTTTGGCCTATGTGGCGCGCGGCGAAGCCCCTTTCGGCATCGTCTATGCAACAGATGCAGCAGCCGAACCCAAAGTGCAGATTGTCGGCGCTTTCCCGAAAGAAAGTCACCCGACCATCATCTATCCGGTGGCGATCACATCTTTTGCCAGCCATCCCGATGCACCATCTTTCCTGTCCTTTCTCGGAAGCGCGCCAGCCATTGGCGTTTTCGAGAAACGCGGCTTCATCTTTTTGCGATAGGAAGAAACGTGCAATTCACGGCGGATGAAATCACGGCCATCTGGCTCAGTCTCAAAGTGGCGACCATAGCCACATTGGCAAGCCTGCCCTTGGCGATTGCATGCGCTTATGTGCTCGCGCGGAAGGAGTTCTGGGGCAAGTCGATTGTCAATGGATTGGTACATCTGCCGCTTGTCCTGCCGCCCGTCGTAACGGGCTATCTGCTGCTCGTCACATTCGGTCGGCGCGGTCCGGTGGGCAGCGCGCTTGAATCGTGCTGCGGCATCGTCTTTTCTTTTCGCTGGACCGGCGCAGCGCTGGCTTGCGCCGTCATGGCCTTTCCGCTTGTCGTGCGTGCGATCCGCCTTGCCATTGAGGCAATCGATCCGCGGCTTGAGGCTGCAGCCGCAACGCTCGGCGCGCGCCCTTCCATGGTCTTTTTCACCGTGACTTTGCCGCTTGCATTGCCCGGCATATTGGCTGGTGCGATCATTGGCTTTGCCAAAGCGCTCGGCGAATTCGGCGCCACCATTACTTTCGTGTCCAACATTCCCGGCGAGACACAGACCATTGCAACATCGATCTATTCCTACACGCAAGCACCCGGCGGCGATGACAATGCCTTGCGCCTCACGCTTGTTTCTGTCGCCATTGCCATGCTGGCCCTGATCGCTTCCGAACTTCTCGCACGGCGCATCATGCGCAAAGGGGCCGATCTGTGAGCCTCCTCATTGACGTGCAAAATAGCACCGGCGCTTTCAATCTCGAAGTGAAGCTCGCATGCAGCGGGCCTGTGACCGCCATTTTCGGTCCTTCGGGATCGGGCAAGACAAGCCTGCTCAATATTGTGGCCGGGCTCGCGCGCCCCGCATCCGGTCGCATCGAGGTGGATGGACGCGTCTGGTTCGATGCGCAAAAGCGCATTCATCTGGCGCCCCATGAGCGCGCCATCGGTTATGTGTTTCAAGAAGGCCGTTTGTTTCCGCATTTAAACGTGCGGCACAATCTCACTTATGGCGCGTTTTTCGCCAAGGATCGCGCGCCGAGCGCCGATTTCGATGAGATCGTCGACCTGCTCGGCATTGATCGGCTTCTCGAGCGCCCCATTCGCCATCTCTCGGGCGGCGAACAGCAACGCGTCGCCATCGGCCGCGCGCTTCTGGCGCGTCCGCGCCTGATTCTGATGGACGAACCGCTCGCTTCTCTGGATCATGCAAGGCGCTCGGAAATTCTGCCCTATCTCGACAGAATGCGCATGCGCTTTGCCATTCCAACACTCTATGTCAGCCATTCCATGGAAGAAGTGGAACGGCTCGCCGATGAAGTGGCAACCATATCCGAGGGGCGTATCGTGCAAATGCGCCGCCTGACGCCTCAATCCTGAGGTGCCATTGTTGAGAGCCTGGCTTCCAGCGAGGCAATACGCTCGGAAAAGACTGCGCCCGATTCCTTCTCGATGGCGCGATAATGGGCGACAAGCATGCGCCCGAATTCTGTCAATTTGGCATGGCCGCCACCCTTGCCGCCCAATTGCGTCTCAATGACGGGCGATGTGAACATCCGATTGACTTCATCGACCAGCAGCCAGGCGCGGCGATAGGACATGTCCATGGCGCGCGCTGCCGATGAAATGGAACCATGCAGATCGACCATTTCCAGCAGGCGCACTTTGCCATGGCCGAGATTCTGGCCATTGTCGAAATCAATGCGGATCGTCACACGCGTCATTTGCGCGGCCCCGCATTGGGGCAGACATCCGGCTTGAGATCGATCAAGGGCGTGCCATCCACGCAATCGAGCCCGCGGACAATGAGCCGGTCCGGGCGCAGCTCGATCAGGCGCACCAATGAGGAGGCTATCGGATTGGGGCGGATCGGCGAGCGCAGGCTGAAAGTGCCCGGCGAGCTCGTGCTGCCATGGGGCGCCTGTGTCGCCAGATCGCGACGGGCCCGATGCATCCAGTACAGCACCTGCAAATATTCGTGCCGATCGATGCCGACGAGCGCTGGCCGAAAATTTTCGAAAATCTCGATCTCGCAGAGCGGCCCCGCCTGCGCATCGCCGCCCCTTGGGCATGCGCCCCGCTCAGCCCAGGGCGTTTTGATGCGCCCGATGAAATAGACCTGCTCATCCATGCGCTCGGGCAGGGTGAGCAGGGTCTCGCCGTGACGGATTTCCGTGCGGTCCGCAATCGGACTTGTCATGTCATGATCTCCAGGCCGGCATACTAGCCAAGGCATCGACTTTGTTGAACCCCCGGCCCGGCAGACTTGCTTCGCGGCCCCATCCACCTGACAATGCAGGCAAACAAATCAAGGGAGGATAAAATGGCCGCCATCGACCCATTCGAAGATCATTGCTGGCAGGATCTCATTCCAGCCGAGATTCTGGATCTCTACAAGCACTACAAGCGCGATCTCTATGTCGGCCCGAAAGCCGCCCTGCTCGCCATCGATCTCTATGAACTTGCCTATCAGGGAGGCCCTCGCCCGGTGGCGGAAGTGGCCAAGGACTATCCCTCTTCATGCGGCATCAATGCCTGGAATGCGATTGAGCCGACCAAACGCCTTTTCGCCGCTGCCCGCAGGGCCGGACTGCCGATTTTCTACACAACGGCCGATACGCGCGAAGCATCCAAGCCGAGCGCCGTGAAAGCAACAAACCGGCGCAGCAGCAAGGACGGACCGGAAGTCTATGACATACGTCCGGAATGGGCGCCGCAGGCCGGCGACATTGTCATCACCAAACAGCGCGCCAGCGGATTTTACGGAACGCCGCTTCTGGCACATCTCACGCAAATGCGCATCGATACGGTGATCGTGATCGGCGAAAGCACCTCGGGCTGTGTGCGCGCTTCAACGGTGGATGGCTATTCAAATGGCTTCCACATGGTCATGGCGGAAGAATGCTGCTTCGATCGCAGCGATATTTCGCACAAGGTCAATCTCTTCGACCTGCACCACAAATATGCCGATGTGATGAAAGTCGGCGATGTCATTGCGGCGCTGGACAAGCGCGCCAGCTGACGATGAAGGCGGAGTGCAGGCGATGATTGTCTCGGAATATTCAACATTCGAAGGTCGCAGCCTGCTGCGCATTTCAGCGACAAGCCCGGCGCAAGGCAGCGTCGGCGAAGAAACGGCCCGCACTCTGGAGAGCGCGCTGGCCGCCATTCGCGATGCGGGTTTCAGCCCCGAAAATATTGTGCGCTCGCGCCTGTTCACGCGCGACCGCCAGAGCCGGCAGGAAGCAAGCGATGCCAGGCGCGCTTTGCTTGCCGGCCCGTTGCGTGGCGCAAGCTCATCCTTCTTCGATCCCGACCGGCTGCCCGGCGAAACCCGCGTGCAGCTCGATCTCGAAGCGCTGGCTTCTGCGAGCGGACCGGCGAAACGAATCGTCGAATATGACCCCCCGATCGCACCGCCGAAATTCGTGACGCTCGATGGGCTCGTCTTCCTCTCCGGTATTACCGACATTGGGCCGGGCCTGACGGTGCAAGTGCCGGCCATTGCTGCAGCGATCCGCGCATCTCTGGCCGCTGCCGGGACCGACCTGTCCCGAGCCCGGCGCGTGGCGGTCTTCCTCGCCCTTGAGGAAAGCCCCCAAGAGGCTCTGGCGCTGATCGGGCAGGCCATGCCCGGCCTGCCCTGCCCGGTGACGCTGACCCGTGTGGGGGGCTATTCGGCGCCGGAAAAGCGGATCGAAATCGAAGTCACGGCGGCTCCCGCCTGACCCTCTCTTGTCCTTTGGTCGAAGAGACGGGATAACAGGGGCATCCACGCCTCAGGCTCGACGGCAATTTCCAGCCGCGGACCGGGTCAACGAAAAAAGGGATGGAAGAACATGGGTGAATATGCGCTTGGCCAGCCGGTACCGCGTTTCGAGGATCCCCGGCTGATCCGTGGAGGCGGTCGTTATGCCGACGATATCGCCATGCCGGGCATGGTCCACGGCGTTGTCGTGCGCTCGCAGCACGCCCATGCGAAAATCCTGAAGATCGACACTGCCCGCGCCGCAAAGGCGCCGGGCGTGCTCGCTGTCCTGACTGGGGATGATTGGGCGCAATCGGGCTATGCCGATCTGCCCATGCCCAAGGGCCGCAAAAAGCGCGACGGCACGCCGATGCAAACGGGAAAATTTCCGGCACTCACCCGCGACAAGGTGCGCTGGGTTGGCGATTACGTCGCCTTCGTCGTCGCCGAAACACGCCTGCAGGCACTTGATGCAGCCGAAATGGTCGATGTCGAATATGATGTTCTGCCCGCCAATATTGTGACGGAAAATGCACCCAAGGATGGTGCGCCGCTGGTCTGGGACGATTGCGTCAACAATATTTCCTTCGTCCATCTCGAAGGAAACAAAGAAGCGACGGAAGCCGCTTTCGCCAAAGCCGACCATATTGTCCGGCATAAATTCGTCATCAACCGCATCACTGCGGCGACAATGGAGCCACGCGCCTGCGTCGGCTATTACGATCCTTTCGCCGATCGCTATACGATCAACACGACGCTGCAGCGCGCGATCCATTATCGCGGCCAGCTCGCCAAAACCCTGCGCGTGCCAGAAAGCAAAGTGCATGT
>CANHAW010000077.1 GCA_947458675.1 Beijerinckiaceae bacterium | reverse complement strand
GTGATCTTGATCGCAGGGTTCACAGCGGGGCCCGCCGTGTCCTTGTAGGGGTCGCCGACAGTATCGCCGGTCACCGAGGCTTTATGCGCCTCAGAGCCCTTCAGATGCTTCACGCCATCCTTGTCGATGAAGCCGTCCTCAAAGCTCTTCTTCGCATTATCCCAGGCGCCGCCGCCCGATGTCATCGAGATCGCAACAAACAGGCCGTTGACGATCACGCCCAGCAAAGATGCACCGAGCGCTGCGAAAGCATTGGCCTTCGAACCCGAAATCGCCAGCACGCCGAAATAGGCGACGAGCGGAGCGAGAACCGGCAGCAGCGAAGGAATGATCATTTCCTTGATCGCGGCCTTGGTCAGCATGTCGACGGCGCGACCGTAATCGGGACGCTGCGTGCCCTGCATAATGCCGGGCATTTCCTTGAACTGCCGACGCACTTCTTCCACGACCGAACCGGCTGCGCGACCGACTGCCGTCATGGCAATGCCGCCGAACAGATAAGGGATCAGACCGCCGAAGATGAGGCCCGCCACGACATAAGGGTTCGAAAGATCGAATGAGACCTGTCCGATATCCTTGAAATAGGGGCGTCCCTCATTGATGAAGGCCTGAAGGTCGTTGGTATAGGCAGCAAACAGCACCAGCGCGCCAAGACCGGCTGAGCCGATCGCATAGCCCTTGGTGACCGCTTTCGTCGTATTGCCAACTGCATCGAGCGCGTCAGTGGAATGACGCACTTCCTTCGGCAGGCCAGCCATTTCGGCAATGCCACCGGCATTGTCAGTGACCGGACCGAAAGCATCGAGCGCAACGATCATGCCGGCAAGACCAAGCATGGTCGTGACAGCGATCGCCGTGCCGAAAAGGCCCGCGAGCTGATAGGTCGAGATAATGCCGCCGACGATAACCAGAGCAGGCAGAGCCGTCGATTCAAGCGAGACCGCGAGGCCCTGAATGACGTTCGTGCCATGCCCCGTGACGGAGGCCTGAGCGATCGACACGACCGGACGCTTGCCCGTGCCGGTGTAATATTCGGTGATCCAGACGATGAGCCCGTTCACGGCAAGACCGATCAGTCCGCAGATGAACAGGTTCGTGCCGGTGATCGACATGCCGGCGACTTCGCCGAACTTGCCCCAACCCACCGTCAGGCTCGTCGCAGCACCCAGGCCGATGACCGAAAGCAAAGTCGTCGCCCAAAGGCCCTTGTAAAGCGCGCCCATAATATTGTTCGACGGGCCGAGCTTGACGAAGAATGTGCCGATGATCGAGGTCAGAATGCAGGCCGCGCAAATGGCGAGCGGATACATCATGGTCGCGAGCAACACATCCTTGCCGGCAAAGAAGATCGCACCGAGAACCATTGTGGCGACGACAGTCACCGCATAGGTCTCGAAAAGATCCGCAGCCATGCCGGCGCAATCGCCAACATTGTCGCCGACATTGTCAGCGATGGTCGCTGGATTGCGCGGATCGTCTTCCGGAATGCCGGCTTCGACCTTGCCGACGAGATCGGCGCCAACGTCAGCGCCCTTGGTGAAGATACCGCCGCCCAGACGGGCGAAGATCGAGATGAGCGAAGCGCCGAAGCCAAGCGCCACCAGCGAGTCGATCACGGTGCGATCGGCAGGCTTGTAGCCCATCGGGCCCGTGAGAAGCGCGAAATAAACCGCCACGCCGAGAAGGGCGAGACCGGCCACAAGCATGCCCGTCACCGCGCCTGCCTTGAAGGCAATGTCGAGGCCGGAGGCGAGCGATTGCGACGCCGCCTGCGCCGTGCGGACGTTGGCACGCACCGACACATTCATGCCGATATAACCGGCTGCACCTGAGAGGACAGCGCCGATCAGAAAGCCGACGGCGACTGGCCAGCTGAGGAGGAAGCCGATGATGATGAAGAGCGCCGCACCGACATAGCCGATGGTTGCGTATTGGCGGTTCAAATAGGCCTGTGCGCCTTCGGCAATGGCGGCAGCAATTTCCTGCATGCGCGCATTGCCGGCGTCAGCCTTCATCAATTGTGAAATTGTATAGGCTCCGTAAACAACGGAAAGGAGCCCGCCCAGAATGATTAGCCACATATAGTCCACCCTCGGTTTGACCTGCAGGTCTGGTTATTCTTGTTCGCATCCGTAAGCCCGGCGAGGTCTTGCGCCTCGCTCCCGACCGACTCAGCCGGTCGGTCATGTGCCGGATCGGCGTACACAATACTCAAGATGCCGGATCTTGCCAGCGCGGGCTTATAGACAATGGGATATCAGCCCCCATTTCTTTCATTCCGGGAGGAAAATGGGATAAAAGAACCCCATGAACGAGCCAGCCCGAACGCATGATGACATAGCAGCGGAAGCGGCGCGCCTGCTGGACGGCGTGCGCGCCAGCCGCCCTCTGGTTCAGGTCATCACCAATCTGGTCTCGATGGATATAGCGGCCAATGTCCTGCTCGCCGCCGGGGCGGCCCCGGCCATGGTCCATGCACCGCAGGAAAGCCCGGAATTCATTCGCAAAGTTGCCGCTTTGGTCATCAATACGGGAACGCTGACGCAGGCCGGCGCCGAGGCGATGGAAGTAGCCACAATCGCGGCGCGCACCCATGGCGTGCCCTGGGTGCTCGATCCGGTTGGGGTCGGTGGCACGAAATTCCGCGATGAGACCATTTTGCGCCTGTTGCGCCACCGCCCCGCGATCATTCGCGGCAATAGCTCAGAAATCATCGCTTTGGCCCGGATCGCCGGCCTGACTCAGGAGGCCGGCGGGCCGCGGGGCATGGACAATGTCCATTCCGCCGACGAGGCCGAGGCGAGCGCGCGCAAACTGGCACGGCATTGCCTGTGCACCGTGGCCGCGACCGGCGCCATCGATCTGATTACCGATGGGCAAAGGCTTGTGAGACTGGCCAATGGCTCGCCGCTGATGGAGCGCGTCACAGCGCTCGGCTGCGCCTTGAGCGCCTATAGCGGGGCTTTTCTTGGCCTTGGCGCAGATCCTTTTTCAGCCAGTTGCAGCGCGCTTGCCGCCTATGCCATCGCTGGCGACATGGCGGCCGAGGGCGCAAAGGGCCCCGCATCTTTTCGCACGGCCTTCATCGATATTCTTTTCACGCTCTCAGGCGAGGATATCGTTCAGCGGCTGCGGCGCGGCTGATATCAGAATTTGCCGGGCGCCGCCTTGCGATGGGGCGGATCGGGCTCGATCGCCAGCGCTTTCATGAACAGGCCGCTGGCGAAATAGGATGTCGCACTATAGGTGATCTCGACGATCTCCTGCGGCGAGAAATGGCGCGCCAGATCGTCAAACGTGCCCTGCCCGACATTGCCTTTGTTGAGCGTGACTTCATCGACATAAGCGAGAAGAGCGCATTGCTTGGCATCAAACATGTCTTTCTTCTCGCGCCAATGGCGCAAGCCATTGAACTGGGCCTGCGACAGGCCCGCCTGCAGCGCGAGCGGATGATGATGATGCAATTCATAGGCGCAATCGACATTGATCGCCGTGCGACAAATGGCGATCTCGCGATAGAGCCGCGGCGCGGAACATTCGTTGCGCAGCGCATAAGTGAAAGCACGTTTCGATCGCGTCAATTTCGGCGCATGGCCGCTCACTCGGTGGAGATTGAGAATATGCCCGCCATTTTTTCGGGTGTTTTCGAACAAATCGGCCAGAATTGGGTCGAGCGGCTGTGGCAAGGGCGGCAACCGCGAAACCTGGGTATGGGGATCATCCCGCTCATCGATGTGAGCGACATCGAGACTGGCCATGCTTACCTCCCTGTGCCGGACCCTTACCGGATCTCTTGCACCCCGAGCTTCACCCCTCACAAACCGAAGAGCAAGATGCAAGCGGCTGGATTATCGCTGCAAGCCGCCCTAAATTCCCTTTTGACAGATGAAGGAGAGCCGCGGTGACGGCGAAAAGCTTGGCGCAATGTCTGGAATGGGCCCGTCAAAGGCCCGATCCGGAAGGGGATATAGCGAATGCGGTGATCCGCCTGCGCCGCTATGAGCGCGCCTCCGCTCTGGCCTATGGCGACCCCCAGCACGAGGCCCTTCTGACGGCCCGCACCAGTGCCGAGGATGCTTTGGCCTGGGATCAGACCTGGTCCTCAGCCTGGGTGGCGCGCGGCACGCCGCCGGCCGATATTTTGGGTGAATTGCACTGGATCGAAACGCTCTATGAGCGCATGACGCGCCTGCCCTATGGCACGCCGGCTCATCTCAATGCCATGCGCTACGCTGAAGCTCACCGCAGCTCCGTCTTCGACAAGCTTGGCCTCGTGCCGATGGTTCGCACCGAACAAGAGTGACGGGGCCTTGGCCCGTCATTGCGCGCGACGCGAAGCAATCCAGTCTTTTCTGGATTGCCGCGTCGCTTTCAGCTCCTCGCAATGACGGCCTTTCAGGCCGTCACTTCTTCATGCCCTGCAGATGCGCCAGCACGTCTTCGACATGCATGACATCGCAATATTTATGGTGCAGATCGAAGAGATTGACCTTGTGGCTCAGCATGGAGCGATCATAGGTGCATTCCTCGATCAGCACGCTGTGGAAGCCATAAGAATAAGCATCCACCGTTGAGGCACGCACGCAACCTGATGTGCTCTCGCCGAAAATGATCAGGCTCTCAACACCCATCAAACGCAGATGCGCGACCAGCGGCGTGCCGAAGAAAGCCGAGGCGCGCTCTTTGTAGATGACAAGCTCGCCGGGCTTGGGCGTGAATTCGTGATAGATGCCGTATTGGTCTTCCTGCTCTTCACGCATGGTGCGGAAGGTGGATTTCACACCAGCCGTATCGGCGTGGCGCGTCGAATAGATGACAGGAATGCCGGCTGCGCGCGCAGCTGCAAAAACCTGCTTAGTCGGCTCGATCGCCTTCCACGAATTTTCGCCACAGGCGCCTGGATGTTCGCGATTGACCTCGCGCACTGGCCGGTTCCCGCCCTCATAAGCCTTGTTGTAAAGGTCGATGGCGAGAATGGCGGGCTTTGGCCCGACAAATGTTTTGCGGCGATAGGGTTCGTAAATCTCGAGGATTTCCTCGTCGACAATGTCCCGCCAGCAGAAGTCTTCGAAATCGCGCGCCATGCTTGCCTCCCCTTGTTGATCGTTGGGCCGTGCTGAATGGTCGGGCCGCCGGCGCGATTTGTAAAGGGCGCCGACCGGGGCAAGGCGCCCCTGCCCCCAATCAGAAATGACTGAAAGAGCCGCGCTGGAATTTGACCACCGTGCCATCCTTGTCGCGAAAGACGGGCTCGCCTTGGCCCGCAACAACCCGGCCGATCCGGGTTACGGCGACGCCGGCCTGCTGGGCGGCGGATTCGAAGGCTGCAGCCTGCGCGGGCGGGACGCTGGCCAGAATTTCATAATCATCGCCGCCCGTCAGAGCGACATCGCGCCATGGCAGAAGCGCGCCACCAGCCGCCATGGCCGCATGCGACAGGGGGACGGCTGCAAGATCGACCTCTGCGCTGACGCCCGATGCCCGCATCATTTTGGTGAGATCGCCGACGAGCCCGTCGGATATGTCCATCGCGCCGCTGGCGTGATCCAGCAAAGCGGCGGCAAGAGACAGGCGCGGTTGCGGCCGCAGATAGCGCTCCAGCAAATATTCGCAGCCGCCAAAAGGTTGACGCTTGCCAAGACACAGAGCAAGACCCAGCGCGCCATCGCCGATCGTGCCGCTGACATAGAGAAGATCATCTGCGCGCGCGCCCGTGCGCGCCACCATGCAGCCAGACGGCACAAGTCCGAAAGCGGTGATCGACACCATCAAGGGACCAGGCGTACTGACCGTATCCCCGCCCAGAAGCGCACAATCGTAAGCCGCAATATCGGCACGCAATCCTTCACAGAAAGAGGCAAGCCAATCCTCATGCCCGCTCGACGAGACCGGCAGAGCCAGTGCCAGAACAAAACCGCGCGGACGCGCGCCCTTGGCTGCGAGATCGGAGAGATTGACGCGCAAAGCCTTTGCCGCAATGGCATCGGGTGGATCTTCGGGGAAAAAATGCACGCCTGCCACCAGCGCATCGCAGGTGATGACCAGATCATGCGCAGGCGCGCAGGCGATGCGTGCTGCATCATCCTTGAGACCAAGTCCGTCAGGCCCGGCGAGCGGGGCGAAAAACCTTCCGATCAGGTTGTCTTCGCCGGAGCTCGTCATCTGCGCCCCTATTTCGCCTCAAATTCATCGGCCCGCAATTCGCGGGCGATTTTATCGAGCACGGCATTGATCATGCCGGTTTCCTCGCGCGCGAGAAAAGCGGCTGCGACATCGACATATTCGGTGATGACGACGCGCGCTGGAATATCCTTGCGCTTGCGCAATTCATAAGTCGCTGCACGCAACATGGCGCGCATGACAGCCTCGACGCGCGCCAGCGGCCAGCCGGCAGCAAGAGTCGTGTCGATCAATCTGTCGATGGCGAGCTGGGCGTCGAGCACGCCATTGAGAATGTCGCGAAAGAATTCAACTTCGGCAGGCTTGTATTGCTCGCCCTCGATTTCCTTGCCGATCCAGAATGTCTCGAATTCGGCCAGAATCTCGTTGATGCCTTTGGCAGCAACATCCATTTGATAGAGCGCCTGCGTGGCTGCAAGACGTGAGGCAGCCCGGTTCTCGCGTGACATTATTGACGCTCTCCTGCGCGCACCAGAGCCACCAGCGTGAGCGCAGCGCGCACCGCATCGCCGCCCTTGTCGCCCTGTTGCGGATCAGCGCGCACAATCGCCTGATGCTCGTTCTCAACCGTGAGAATGCCATTGCCGAGCGGCAGTTTCCGCGCGACCGACAAATCCATCAGCGCGCGCGAGCTTTCGCCCGCGACAATTTCGAAATGATAGGTTTCGCCGCGAATAACGCAGCCCAGCGCCACAGCGCCGTCATAGGGCTTGCCCGCAGCCTTTGCCGCATCGCAGGCAATCGCAATGGCAGCTGGAATTTCGAGCGCGCCGGGCATCGACAGAAGATCGACAGAGGCTCCTGCTTCAGCGGCTGCGCGCCGCGCGCCTGCCAGCAGCATTTCGCCAATGTCGCCGTAGAAACGAGCCTCGACCACGAGGAGCCTCGCGCCGGCCACGCCGCTGATGGGTTTAACTTCGCGCCGCGCCTCGGCCATGGGACATCCTCTATGTGAAACAGCGGGCCGTTGAGTAACCCGCTACAAGATGAAGGGCAAGCCGCCGCGACAGGGCAGGCTTACTTGGCCTCAACCAGGCGGGCCGCGTAACGGGCCATCAGATCGACCTCGATGTTCAGCGGGTCGCCCGTCTTGCGCTCGCCCCAGGTCGTCACCTCGAGCGTATGGGGGATCAGAAGGATGGTGAAACGATTGCCGGTGACATTATTCACCGTCAGCGACGTACCATCGAGACAGACAGATCCCTTCTCGGCAATGAAGCGTGCCAATGCAGCCGGCGCCTCAATGTCGAAATGCGCCATGCCGTCGAAATCGCGGCGCTCGACAATGCGCGCAACGCCATCGACATGGCCGGTGACAATATGACCGCCAAGTTCATCGCCGATCTTGAGCGAACGCTCGAGATTGACGCGCATGCCGGGAGCCCATGCGCCAACCGTCGTGCGCGCCAAAGTCTCCGCCGCCGCATCAATATCGAAAAACGTGCGGCCACCCTCCTCTCCGATCTCCACTGCCGTGAGGCAGGGGCCGGAGCAGGCAATGGAGGCGCCGAGCAGGATTGTCTTCGGATCATAGGAACAGGCGATGCGAATGCGGCGCAATTCGCCGCGCGCCTCGACAGAGCGAATGGTGCCGACGTCGCTGACAAGCCCGGTGAACATCAGAAAATCCTCTCGAAACGTGACAGCAGGTCGGCGCCGACCTCTCTCTCACTTACGCGCCTGTAGCGGGACGGATCGCCCAGAAGCGCGCGCGACCGGGAATCGAGCGCAGCAAGGCCCGCACGCCCGAACGGCTTGGCGCTGCGAAACATGGCGACTTCGTCCGCAAGACCAGCACCAATGAGGGCACCCGCCACTTGCGGCCCGCCCTCGCTGAAGACACGTGTGACGCCGCGCCCGCCCAAAACTTGCAGCGCCGCAGCAAGATCGACATGACCGGTGCCCGTCAGCGGCGCCATTTCGACAAGCACGCCTTTGTCTTGCAAGGCGCGGCGCGCATCGGCCGATGCGCCCTCGC